>JAMPYD010000401.1 GCA_023700845.1 Elusimicrobiota bacterium
CTCCCGCACCGTCTCGAGCTGCCTCGAATCCCCGCTGGCCGCCGAGGCGTCGCGGAGGCGGATTTCGTGGTCGATGTAGCGCAGCAGGCGGGTGTCGCCCTCGAATTGGGCGGCCAGGATGTCGGCACGCGAGGCGGCGCCGACGAGCGCGTCGCGGTAGAGGCGGTCGGCCTTCGCGGTGCGCAGCTCGGAGAGCCGCAGCAGGACCTCGGGCGGCGTGCCCGGGTCGCTCAGGCGCAGCTCGATCCAGCCCTCGACGAAGTTCCGGTCGATCGGCTCGTGGCCGAGCGTCTGCTTGGCGAGGTAGTAGCGGACGAAGGCCGCCGAGCGGTGCTTGAGATTGTCCGGCGTGAGCAGGTCGAGCCGGTTCTCGGGCGCGACGGTCGTCAGGGTCTGTTCCGACTCCGCGAGCCGGCGCGTAAGCTCCGGCCAGCTGCCCGGGAGCGCGCCCCCGGCCGGGGCCGCGCCGGAGTCGGGGTCGACGCCGAGCGACAGCAGGCCCGCCTGGAGGGTGAAGATCGCCGACGAGAGCCGGCTCTTGTCGAGCAGACTCTGCGCGTCGTCGCCCCGGATCGCGCGCAGCTCGTCGCGCGCGGCGTTGAGCTTCAGCGCCAACTTCGCGGCCTCGGCGTCGCGGCGGCCGTCGTAGGCGTCGCGCTCGCGCTCCTCGGTGAGGGTCTGGATGCGGGCGGCGGCGGCGAGCTCGGTGTTGTAGATCGGGGCGTCGGTCAGCGCGCCCATCAGGCGGCCCAGCGAGCGCACGACGAGGCTCACCGGCTCGAGCTGGAGGAGCTCGACCTTCAGGTTCTTGTCGACCAGCTCCTCGACGGCCTTCGCGGTGGACACGCGCGCCGCGAGGATGCGGCGCTGGGTGCCGATCGGGTCCTTCGCGGCCAGCAGGCGCGACAGAGCCTCGAGCGCCTGGCGCTCGTCGATCGCGGCCTCGATGCGGGCGTCGGCCGGCCGCCCGAGCAGGAAGTTGATCGTCTCCCGGGACTTCGCGAAATCGAGCTGGGCCGCCTCGCGCCCGTGCTTGGCCCGGTCGTAGCGGGCCACGGCGTCGGGCGCGCCCGAGGCCGCGGCGGCCTGCAGCTCCGGCAGCAGGCGGCCGTCGTAGACGGCGAGCCGCGACTCGGCGGAGCGGAGCGCGACCATGTTCTGATAGAACTGCACGGCGAGACCGGACTCGACGCGGGTCTTGAGGGCGTTGTAGTACTCGGCCTGCTGGGTATGCTCCTTCACCTGGAGCTCGCGCATCTCCTCGGGCTTGAGCTCGAAGCCGAGCACGGGGGTGATCGGAATGCCCGTGATGCCGATTGAAGGAAGCCAGCCCACGCCCTGCGCGGTCAGGCCCATGCCCACGTTGATATCGAGCCAGGCCTTCTGCACGCGGTGGTCGGCGGCGCGCGCCATCTCCTCGGCGGCCTCCTGGCGCTTGGCGATCTCGCCGAGGTTGTTCGAGTTCGCCGAGGCCGCGGCGAACGCGTCGTCGATCGAGGTCAGGCGCAGCGGCGCGCCGCCGTTGCGCGTCGGGCGGTCGAAGGGCGCCGTGACGCCGGCCTGGGCCCGGAGCAGCTCCGCGCGGGACAGCGACTCGAGCGTCGAGGACATGTACCAGCTCCAGGTCGCGAAGGCCGCGCTCAGCTTCTCCGGCGGGATCAGGCCGTTGCGGTACGCGCGGATCGCGTCCGACAGGGCGCGGGCGGCCGCCGGCGTGTTCGGCTCCACGGCGCGGGCGCTCGCGTCCCAGATGCGGGCCTGCTCGAGGGCGCCCTGGCTGTCGCGCGTGCGCTCGGCGTAGGCCTGGGCCATCTCCGCCTGCACGGCCTGCGACTCGAGCCGGTAGGCCTTGTCGGCGCTCTTGGCGCCGGGATCGTAGATCGGCAGGCGGACGGAGGCGCCGAGCGTCAGCGCCTGGTTGGCCATCATGTCCTGGAACTGCACGCCGAAGCCGACCGTCAGGCGGTCCACCCACGGGATCCAGTCGATGACGTTGAAGGGGTCCTCGCCGACGGAGCGCTTCAGGGAGTCCTCGTCGAGGCTGCCCAGGATCGTGCCGAGGCGGTCGGGCGAGGAGATCAGGCGGCGGATGTTGCCGAGCATCTGGCGCAGGTCCTCGGAGTTGAGGTCCTGGAACGGGGGCGCCGACTGCGGGTCGCGGCCGGTGACCGAGTTGTAGCGCAGGACCGCCTGGTGCAGGCGGGACTCCGCGTCGCCGAGGCGCACGGCCGCCTCGGCGCGGGACGACTCGGACGGCGCGTTCTTGACGGCGAAGTCCGCGATCTTCAGCGCCCACTGCGCCTCGGCGACCTCGACGACGGAGGCCTGCCAGTCCTTCGTCAGCGAGAGCATGCGGTCCTGGAGGCGGAGGCCCTCGCGGTACAGGATCTGGGCCTTGGATTCGATCAGCTGCTTCTGGGTCTTCGAGAGGGACATCTCGGTGTAGGTGCCGACCGTGAAGCCGCCGCCGACGGCGCGCTCGGCCAGGTCGTTGGACACCGAGCCCGAGACGAAGCCGACCATGCCGCGCACGCGCGAGTTCTCCATGAACGCGCCGGCCTTGCGCAGCTCCTGGATCTCGCGGGTGAGGTTGCCGATGTCCTGCGTGACGAGCTTGCGCGCGACGTCCTGCTCGAACACCCGCTGAAGCTCCATCGCGGTGCGCGACGACTTGGCCTCGTCGCTGGCGAAGAAGTTCCCCAGGTCGCGGTTGTAGGACTTCAGGGTCTCGCCGCCGCGCAGGTTCTGCGCCGAGTTGTCGCTGACCTTCTGCCACAGCTCGGCGAGGGTGAACGAGGTGTTCATCGTGATCGACAGGCGGTTGTTCATGCCCACGTACTGCGAGCCGTAGCTGACCGCGATGTTCGAATGGTCGTTCATCTTCTTCGAGATCTCGCCGAAGTAGGTCTTCGCGCCGCCGATGATCTTGCCTTCCGCGCTGACGACCAGGCCCGAGTCGGGGAAGGACACCGAGAGGCGGTCGCCGATCTCGTTCTGCTTGGTGCCCATCTCGCCGGTGAGGCGGTTGTCGATGCGCATCCAGGTC
>JAMPYD010000402.1 GCA_023700845.1 Elusimicrobiota bacterium
CCACGCTCATCGGCCGCTCCCGTCGAACGCCGCGGGGATGTGCTCGGCGCGGCCGGCGTCGAGGGCGACCACGTCGAACCGGCAGGGTCCCGTCCAGGAGCGGGCCTGAAGCCACAGCTGAGCGGCCTTGATGAGCTTCCGGCGCTTGGCGCCGCCGACGGATGCGGCCGCGCCGCCGAAGGAGGAGGACGCGCGGGCGCGGACCTCGACGAAGACGATCTCGTCCTTGTCCCTCGCCACGAGGTCGATCTCGCCGACCTTCGCGCGGAAGTTGCGCTCGACGACGGTCATGCCCTTGCCCCGGAGCAGCGCCGCCGCCGCGTCCTCGGCCGCCCGCCCGGCGTCCGCGCGGAAGGTCATCGCCGGGCTCCGGCCGCCGCGGCGACGGGGGCGTAGGTGAGGCGGTGCGCCTTGCACGGCCCGAGCGCGGCGAGGGCGCCGAGATGGAGCTTCGTGCCGTAGCCCTTGTGGACGGCGAAGCCGTAGCCGGGATGACGGCGCTCGAGGCGCTGCATCCAGCGGTCGCGCACGACCTTGGCGATCACGCTCGCCGCGGCGATGGCCAGCGACTTGGCGTCGCCGTCGACGATCGTCCTCTGGGGCAGCTCGAAGTTCCGGATGGCGCGCGGGCCGTCCACGAGCACCAGCACGGGCTCGCCTCCGGCCTTGGCCGCCGCGCGCCGCGCGGCGCGGGCCATCGCGCCCAAGGTCGCCGCCAATATGTTGTCCCGGTCGATCGCCCGGGGATGCGCCCAGGCCACGGACACGGAGAGAGCCTGAGAACGGATGACCCCGAAGAGCCGGCTGCGGCTCTTCGGGGTCATCTGCTTCGAATCGCGGACCGCGCTCAACTCCGTCGAAGGCACCTTCGGCAGAGCCACGGCCGCGACCACCACGGGGCCCGCGAGGGGCCCCCGGCCGGCTTCGTCGACGCCGATGAGCAAGCCGCAGCGTCCGGACTCGCGCGCTTCGTCGTCGAAGGCCCGGCCGTCCAAAGTACTTGGCGACGGCGGGAGCGTCTTTGGCCTTCACGGCCTTCGGGGCCTCGGGCTTCGCGGCCGCGGCCTTCGGGGCCTCGGACTTCGGAGCCTCGGCCTTCGGAGCCGCGGCGGCCTGAGCGCCCTCGCGGTCCTCGATGCGGGCCGAGCGGCCGGTCAGGTCGCGGAGATAGTAGAGGCGGGCGCGGCGGACCTTGCCTTCGCGCACGAGCTCGATCTTCTCGATGTGGGGGGACTGGATGAGGAACGTCCGCTCCACGCCGACGCCGAAGGAGATCTTCCGGACGGTGAAGTTCTCGCTCGCGCCGCGTCCGCGGCGCACGATGACCGCGCCCTCGAACACCTGAACGCGCTCGGACTCGCCTTCCTTGACCTTCATGTGCACCTTGACGGTGTCTCCGGGACGGAAATCCGGAACCTTCGACGACTTCTTTTCTTCCATGGCAGCCATCATACGCTTCTCTCCTGACGTCTCTTATTACGCCCGTTCCAACAGATCGGGTCGCTTCTTCTTCGTCGCCTTGCGCGCGGCGTTGAGCCGCCACTCGGCGATCTTGGCATGGTCTCCGGAGAAAAGGACCTCCGGGACCTCCCGTCCCTTCCAAACGCGGGGACGGGTGTACTGCGGGAAATCGAGCAGGCCGCCCGTGAACGACTCGGAGACGGCCGCGTCTTCCTTCTTGAGCACGCCCGGAACGAGGCGCGCCACGGCGTCGGCAACAAGCATAGACGGCAATTCGCCGCCGGTCAATACGTAATCCCCGACCGATATTTCTTCATGAAACAGCGGCATCAGCCTTTCGTCTATGCCTTCGTAGTGCCCGCAGACGAGAATAAGGTGCTCTTCCCGTGAAAATCTCAACGCCGTTTTGTCGTTGAAAGTTTTTCCTTGCGGGGACAGCAGCACGACCTTCGAATTCTTCGTCTTTATGCTCTTGATCGCCTTTTCCAAGGGCTCAGCCATCATGAGCATTCCCGGCCCGCCGCCGAAGGGACGATCGTCGACCTTGTGATGCTTGTCCGTCGTGAAATCCCGCGGATTCACGCAGCCCCACGACACGAGCCCCTTTTCCTGGGCGCGCGCCATCATGCTCGCGTCCATGACGGACGGGAACATGCCGGGGAACAGCGTCACGAAGTCGATCCTCACGGTCAGTCGATCTCCACGGCGGCGCGGACGCCGGCCTTCGAGGCGGCCACGCTCACGAGGGAGCGGATCGCCTTGATGACCTTGCCCTGCTTGCCGATGACCTTGCCCTTGTCGCTTTCGTCGACGATGAGGTTCAGGACGGTGGTGTCCCCGTCCTGCTCCTCCTCGATCGACACCGCGTCGGGCTTGTCGGCCAGGCGCTTGACGATGAAGAGCGTCAGGTCCTTCATGAGCATCTTATTTCGCGGCGGCCGTCTTGAAGGCGGCCTTGACGAGGGAGCGGACGGTCTCGGAGGGCTGGGCGCCGACGCCGATCCAATACTCGTAGCGCGTCTTGTCGACCTCGACCTTCTTGCCCTGCGTCTCGATGCGGGGGTTGTAGGAGCCGAGCACTTCGATCGGCTTGCCCGTCGCGCCGCGGGCCTTCTCGATGGCGACGACGCGGTAGTAGGGCTGGTGCGGCTTGCCTTTGCGCTGCAGTCTGATGACGACCATTTCTTTCTCCGTTTACGGCTGTTGCTTAGGTTTAAAAGCGGCCCGGGCTTTCAGCTCGAGCTCCCGAAAAGCGGCGGCCGGATCCTGGGCCGCGAACACGGCCGAGCCGGCGACGAGGCTGTCCGCCCCGGCGGCGGCGGCCTGCGCGATGTTGACGGCGTTCACGCCGCCGTCCACCTGGATCCAGCACTCAAAATCGTTCTTGTCGATCGCGGCGCGCAGCGCCGCGACCTTGGGCATCATGTCGGGCATGAATTTCTGGCCGCCGAAGCCGGGCTCGACGGTCATGACCAAGGCGAGGTCGCATTCGGCGAGACATCCGATCAAGCCGTCGACGGGGGTCTTCGGCTTGACGGCCATGCCCGCCTTCACGCCGAGCGACTTGATCTTCTTGAGGGC
>JAMPYD010000403.1 GCA_023700845.1 Elusimicrobiota bacterium
CGAAGGCAAAACGGCCCCCGAATGGCACGCGCTCACGCGCCCCATGACCGCCGAGGCCGAAGCCACCCACCGCGCCATCGCCTTGGCCGAGATGGCGGGCGTTCCGATCTACTTCGTCCACCTCTCCGCCGGCGACGCCATGGAGGAAGTCCGCGCCGCCCGCGAGCGCGGACTGCCGGTGTACGCGGAAACCTGCCCTCAGTACCTGTATCTCTCCGAGGACGACTACCGCCGACCCGGCTTCGAGGGGGCGAAGTTCGTCATGTCTCCGCCTTTGCGGCCTCAGGGAAATTCGGAGCGCTTGTGGAAAGGGCTCGTCCGCAACGACCTCCAAGTCGTTTCCACCGACCACTGCTCCTTCTGCATGAAGGCCAAGACCAACCAGCCCGGAAAGGAATTGGGCAAGAAGGACTTCTCCAAGATCCCCAACGGCGCCCCCGGCGTCGAATACCGCATGCTCCTCCTGTGGGACGCCGTGCAGAGGGGGAAGATCACCGAGAACCGCTTCGTCGAGATCACCTCGCTCAACCCCTCGAAGCTGTTCGGCCTGCACCCGCGCAAAGGCCACCTGAACCCGGGCGCCGACGCCGACATCGTCATCATCGACCCGAACAAGCCCTTCACCTTCTCGCAGAAGAACCACCACAGCGCCGCCGACTACAACCCCTACGAGGGCGTCACCGTCAAGGGCAGCATCCGCGACGTGTTCTCCCGCGGCGAGGCGATGGTCCTCGACGGCAAGTGGGCGGGCTCGACCAAGCACGGCCGCTTCCTGAAGCGGACGCCCCGGGTCCTGAACTGGTGAAATCTCTCGTGCTGATGGTGGCCATCGCGGCACTTGGCTCGATGGGTTGCGTCGCAGAGCGCATAAACGCACTTCGAGCCGACGTCGTCGAAAAGAGGCTGAACCGGGGAATACCCGTCGATGCGATTTATGGTCACCAGACCTATCTGATGATCGCCGCGGAAGTAGGGAACATCGAAACGGTCAAGCTCCTGTTGTCGCGCGGCGCCAGTCCGTTCATCAGGGATAACAAAGGACGCAGCGCCTACGATTGGGCGGTGATAAAGAACTACCAGGACATCGCGCAGGTTCTGAAGGAAGCGGAAAGACAGCTTTCCGCGCCTCGGCGGCAGCCGGGCAACCTCGACGACGCCGCCTACGACCGCATGCGCGCCGCCGCCGGCATGGCTCCAGAGAAGAGAGCTCCGGCCTCCGACGTGGACGCTCCCGCGCGCCGCGGCGCCGCGCGCCCCGACGACTTCGCGCTCCTGATCGGCATCGAAGAATACCAGTCTTTGCCGAAGGCCGATTACGGGACCCGCGACGCCCGGACGATGCGCCTTCATCTCGAGGCGCTGGGCTTCGCTCCGCGCAATATCATCTCTCTTGAAGGCTCGCAGGCCACCGGCAACAAGCTCAAAAGCTATCTCGAGGAATGGCTGCCCCTCAACGTCAAGGCGGAGTCGACCCTGTTCGTTTATTACTCGGGACACGGCGCGCCCGATCCGAAGAACGGCGACGCCTACCTGGTCCCTTGGGACGGGGACGCGTCCTTCCTCAAGTCGACCGCCTATCCGCTCAAGAAGTTCTACGCCGACCTGACCAAGACGAAGGCCAAGCGGGTGATCGTCGCCCTCGACGCCTGCTTCTCCGGGGCGGGAGGACGCTCGGTGCTGATGCAGGGCGCCCGGCCCCTCGTCGCCAAGGTCGACGACGGCGTGCCGGCCTCCGACCGCCTCACCGTGCTCGCCGCGGCGTCAGGGGAGGAGATCACCGGGACCCTGAACGAGCAGGGCCACGGCATGTTCACCTATTTCCTCCTGAAAGGGCTCTCCGAGGGGAAGACGACCGCCCGTCAGCTCCACGATTTCCTCTCGCCGCGCGTGCAGGACGAGGCGCGCAGGCAGAACCGCCAGCAGACGCCGGCGCTTCTCGGGCAGGACGCGCCGTTTTAACGGGGAGCAGAAAATGGGAATGATGAAGCGTCTCGCCCTCGCATGGATCGCCGCCTCGCTCGGCGCCGCCGGCTGCGCCAGCACGCCGCTGACGGCGGCGGTGAAGGCGCGGGACTTATCGCAGGTCAAGGCGCTCGTCGAGGGCGGCGCGGACATCAACAAGCGTGACAGCATGGGCCCCATTTCGAGCCCTCTCGGGTACGCCGCGCGCTACAATTCCCCGGAGATCGCCACCTATCTCGTGAGCAAGGGCGCCTACGATCAGCAGGCGGTGATCACTTATGCCGCCTACAACAACCTCGTCGACGTGGTTCAGGCGATGCTGGCCGCGGGATCCGACAAGCCGGAGATGGGGCTGATCAACATGCGCGGGGAGAGCCTGGTGGACCGTCATGGGAAGCGCCTCGCGGCCCAGGCTCCGCCCGCCGTCGCGGCGGCGCCTGCCGCGCCCCAGACGCCGCCCATGAAGCCGGCGATCGTCTCCGACGTCGACTCGCCCGCGCGCCGCGGCGCCGAGCGGCTCGACGACTTCGCCCTCGTGATCGGCATCGAGGACTACCAGTCCCTTCCGAAGGCGGACTACGGCGCGCGCGACGCCGCGACCGTGCGCAAGCACCTCGAGGCCCTCGGCGTGCCCGCTCGCAACATCATCAGCCTCGAGGGCTCGCAGGCGACCGGCAGCAAGCTCAAGAACTATCTCCAGCAGTGGCTGCCGCGCAACGTGAAGCCCGAGTCGACCGTGTTCGTCTACTACTCCGGCCACGGGGCGCCGGACCCCGAAAACGGCGACGCCTACCTCGTGCCCTGGGACGCCGACCCCATGTTCCTGACGACCTCGGCCTATCCGCTCAAGCAATTCTACGCCGAGCTGGCGAAGTTCAAGGCCAAGCGCGTCGTCGTGGCGCTCGACGCCTGCTTCTCGGGCTCGGGAGGCCGCTCGGTGCTGGCCAAGGGCGCCCGGCCGCTCGTCGCCAAGGTGGACGAGAGCGTGCCGTCCGCCGCCAACCTCACCGTGCTCGCGGCCGCCTCCGGCGCGGAGATCACGGGCTCGCTCGACGAGCAGGGCCACGGCATCTTCACCTA
>JAMPYD010000404.1 GCA_023700845.1 Elusimicrobiota bacterium
ACCTCGTCCGCGCCCTGCTCGCGGAGGAGGTCGCGGCGTGGGTGTCGGTGGCGCCGGGGCTGGAGCCGGAGCTGCCGTCGTCGCTACGCTGACCTATTCGAACAAGAACCTGTACTCGCGCACGCCCTCGCCCTCGACCACCAGGCCCACCGTCAGCTCCATGGCCACGGCGTGGATGTTCCGCGTCGGCGCGGGAAAGACGACGACGCCCTGCTGGATGCCGGCGGTGCCGCGGGTGGTGAGGTAGGCGCGCCGGAATTCGTCGGCGGCGCGGGCGCGGAGCTTGAGATCGCCCCGCGCGTCGAGCGCGGCCTCGAGCGCGGCGCCCTGGAGCAGGGGCATCAGCAGTTCGTCCGCCACGGGCGCGACCGGGAAGACCTGGTCGGTGTCGTTGACGGCGAGGCGCGTGTGGGTCGGGCTCCACTGGATGGGCCGGTCGGCCTCGACCTGGACCCTCCACAGGTAGCCGACGCTGTCGTTGAAGAGGCGCGCCGTGCCGTCGGGCCAGGCGTTCCAGGCCTGATCCTCGGGCAGGAGGGGCGTGACGGTGACCTTGAGGCCGGCGTCTTCGCGGGTCTGCGACGCGAAGGAGAGGGTGGGGGCCGGGACCGTGTGCCGATCGAGCAGGGCCGCGCGCATCTCGCCCGCGATCTCCTCGAAGCGGGCCCGCTGCTCGTCGAGCTCTCCGGGGCCCTCGGGGACCGGGCGCGCATGGGCGCAGCCGAGCAGCAAGGCCGGGAGCGCCCACCACGACCGCCTTCTCCCGTCAGCCCGCATCCCTCCCCCTTGCGCGATCGCGCGACCTGAATATACTCGCGTCCCCGTTCTGGTGGATGTAGCTCAGTTGGTAGAGCATCGGATTGTGGCTCCGAGGGTCGCGGGTTCAAGTCCCGTCTTCCACCCCACCACGTCGTTCTTGGGCCTTTAGCTCAATTGGTAGAGCATCGGACTCTTAATCCGCAGGTTCCGGGTTCGATCCCCGGAGGGCCCACCACCCAACCCCCCGACGTGTCCGCGCGCCACTCGCGGCTCCATGTCCGGCTGACTCGCGCTGGGGCGCGGCGTCCTCCACAGGGCGTCGCGCCCCACGCGCGACACCCGGGGGAAGGAGCCAGGCCCGAGCGCTCTGCCGCGGCGGTCCCCCTGCGAGAATGGCGGAATCGGCAGACGCGCCGGACTTAGGATCCGGTGGGGAAACCCGTGGGGGTTCGACTCCCCCTTCTCGCACCCCCCATCGTGCGAGCCCTCGCACCCCGCAACACGAGCGAGCCCAGCATGTCCGTCCAGGTGGACCAGATCTCGTCCTACCAGAAGCGCCTCCAGTTCCTCGTCCCCGGGACGGAGGTCAGCCGTCGCCTCGACGAGGCGTACCGCACCCTCTCGCACCGCGTGAACATCCCCGGCTTCCGCCGCGGTCACGTGCCCCGCCGCCTGCTCGAGCAGCGCTACGGGCGCCAGATCCGCAGCGAGGTCGCGTCGGAGCTCATCAACGCGCGCTTCCGCGACGCGGTGCAGGGCGTGGAGTTCATCGGCCAGCCCGAGGTCGAGAAGGACGATCTGCACGAGAACGCGGACTTCCGCTTCTCGATCACGCTGCAGGTCCGCCCCGACATCGAGATCGCCGACTACACCGGCATCAAGGTCGAGTTCCCCCTCGCCAAGGTGGCCGACGAGCAGGTCGAGGGCCTCGTCCAGAAGCGCCTCGCCGGCCACTCCCGCCTCGTCGAGGTCGAGGAGGACCGCCCCGTCCGCGCCGGCGACCTCGTGCTCACCGAGATCACCCTGATCGAAGACGGTCAGGAGAAGACGGTCGAGAGCGGCACGATGATCAACACCGCCGGCGACCGCTACTACCCCGGCCTCGAGACGCTGCTGGTCGGCGTCAAGAAGGGCGAGGAGAAGCAGGGCTCCGTGTCGATCGCCGACTCCAGCCTCCTCCCGGGGCTGAAGGGCAAGACCGTCGACATGAAGGTCAAGGTCTTCGGCCTCCAGGTGTCGCGCATCCCCGAGCCGACCGACGAGGTCGCGGCGGAGATGGGCTACGAAGGCGGCATGGACGCCATGCGCGCCGCCCTGCGCATGGAAGAGGAGGGCCGCGCCAACGAGGCCGCCCGCAACCTCGCCCGCGTCGACCTGCTCCGCAAGCTCACCCAGGCCAACAAGGTCGACGTGCCGCCCGCCATGGTGGACGGCCACCTGCAGATGCTGATGGAGGAGCTCCGGATCCAGGCGGCCTACCGCGGCCGCGACCCGCGCTCCATCCGCTACACCGAAGCCCAGATGGCCGACCTGCGCGAGCGCGCCGAGTTCGCCGCCCGCGCCTCGCTCCTGCTCGACGCCGTGGCCCGCAAGGAGGGCATCGCCGTCTCGGACGAGGACCTCGAGGCCAAGTACCAGGAGATCGCCGACGCCCGCGGCCAGCGGGTCGAGGCCATCCGCGGCTACTTCAAGAAGGACAACGCCGTCGAGGAGCTCCGCAAGCGCCTCCTCGAGGAGCGCACGCTCGAATGGCTGCTCGAGCGCAGCGAGCTCGTCGAGCGCGAGGCCACCGAGGGCGTGGCCGAGTCCGCCGCCGCGCTGGCCCCGCCCGTGGAGACCCCGGCCGAGGTCACCGCCGCCCCCGCCGCGGAGGAGGCCCCGACCGCCGCCGCCGAGCCGGTGGCCAAGCCCAAGAAGCCCCGCGCCAAGAAGGCCAAGCCCGAAGAGGCCGCCGAGGGCGCCGAGTAGGTCCCCTCGTCGGGCGACGTCGAGGCTCCGGTCCCCCCGGGGCCTCGTGTCGTTTCGTGCCCCTCGGCTGCGCGCCTCGTAGCCCTCCCGGGCGTTTCGTCAGCCCTCCCCCCGCCCGCGCTCGACCTTTCGCCAGCGGCGTTACGTTTCCGAAGATTCACAGGATGCCCATGCCGATCGACCCGACCGCCTCCTACCTCATCCCGACCGTCATCGAGCAGACCCACCGCGGCGAGCGCGCGTGGGACATCTACTCGATGTTGCTCAAGGACCGGATCATCTTCCTCGGGTCCGCGATCAACGACCAGGT
>JAMPYD010000405.1 GCA_023700845.1 Elusimicrobiota bacterium
GCGAGGATCGCGAGCAGGGCGGCCGACGGCGCCGCCGGTCCCAGGCGCGCGCGGAACGACAGCAGCCCTCCGGCGAGAGCCAGGAACGCGGCGGCGAGCAGGAACGGGAGACGGCGATTCCCGGCGCCGCCGTGCACCGCCGAACGGAGGATCGCGAGCGGCCGCAGGGGGCGCAGGTCCTGGTCGACGGGCTCCGCCGTCAGGAGCGCGAGCGCCTCGCGGCCGCCGACCACCTCGCCGACGGCGCTGAAGCGCCCGTCCATGCCGGGGATGTCGGCGAGGAGGATGACGAAGGCCGTCTCGCTCTCGTCCGGATCCCCGGGCTGATGTGCCATCGAGACGACCCCCGCGCGATGCGGGCCGCCGCTCTCGAGCGGCAGGCGTTCGATTCCGGGGAGCCGCGCCGCGCCGCCGAAGGCGACGAAGCGGGCCGGATCGATCTTCCGGACCGGGGCGGAGTCGTAGGCGCCGGCGCGGAAAAGGGCGTGGAGCTTGTCCGCGTGGCGCGGCGCTCCGGCGTAAAGCGCGAGCACGAGGTCGCCCGCGCCGGTGTGGAGGACGACCCGTTCGGGGCGCAGGTCGGGCGCGGCCCCGGCGGGGGACGCGAGCAGCCACGCGGCGAGGGCCAGGCCCGTCATCCGGCGGCCTCCGAGAGGGGCGCGGTCATGGTGCGGGTCAGGTGCGGGGTGCGCAGCCGCCAGATCACGCCGTCCACGAAGAAATGGTGTAGCTGGACGCCCCCGCCGAACACCGCGGCGCAGAAAAGGAAGGACTGGCCCGTCGCCAGGGACAGCAGCTTCGGCAGGACGAGGAACAGGACGACGTAGCCGGCGAAGCTCCCGCCGCCCCAGCGCGCCGTCTCCAGCGCGGCGCCGGCGAGCGAGCGCGGCGCGCCCTCGAGGCGCCGCTCCTGGAGGTGCAGGAACCAGGAGACGAACAGGTACTGCAGGCCATGGAACATCGGCACGAAGGGATAGAACAGGGGCGAGCGCGGGCCGAGGATGAACCAGGTGAACTGGGCCGCCGGCGCGACGAAGACGATCCACGGCAGGGGACGGCCGCTCGCGCGCCGCCGCGCCGCGAGGAACAGGAACGCCGCGCCGCTCAGCGTCATGACGCCGCCGCACGCCCACGCGACCCATGGAGGGAGGCCGAACGCGGGGTAAGTGATGCCCATGTAGTCGAGGCGGAGGAGGCTCGATTCGGCGAGCGCGGTCGCGGTGAGGAAGGTGCCGAACACGAAGCCGTCGAGCGCCCGGCGCTCGGCGGGCTCGAGGGCGAATCCCGCGCGGCGGGCGTACAGAGCCGCGAGGCCGACGGTCTGCCCGCTGTAGTGATAGGGGGACCAGAGCAGGAACAGCTTGATGAAATAAGGGGCGACGGCGAGCGGCCAGCGCAGCGAGGCGGCCACGCCGGCGAGGACGGCGGCGGGCACGAGCGCGGCGGTCAGGGGGAACTGCCGCATCGCGGCGGGGCTGCGGTAGAGCCGGTAGGAGGTCGCCGCGAAATGGGAGCCGTTCAGCGCGACGACGAGCGCGCCGGCCGCGGTCCAGGCCGCGCGGATCGCCGCGCCGCCCGCGCCGTCCTCGAACAGGAGGCAGGCCGCGAACAGGGCGATCGACGCGCCGCCCATGACGAGCGAGTCCGCCGCGGGGCTCACCAGGTAGGGCGCGCGCATGTCAATATCCGGTGAAGTAGGGGGCGGCGTCTTTGGGGCCGGCGGGGTAGCGCTCGTCGCGGAAGCGCTTGGCGAGCGCGGCGGCGGTCTTGTCCTTGATCCTTCCGTACAGCGCGTCGGCCTCGCGGTGCTTGCCCTGGAAGTCGAGGAGGTTCGCGCGGCGCAGCATCACCCAATCCTTCATGCCGCGGGGATGGGGGAGGCGGTCGAGCTCCGCGAGCCAGCCCGCGGTTTCCGCGGCCCGGCCCTGGAGCAGGCGGCTCTCGGCGGCGCGGTACAAGGCCCAGGCGCGGGCGGGCGCGCGGACCGACGGGTGCAAGGTCGAGATCCACTTGCCGTCGGGGTCGGCGAGCGCGACGGCCGCGTCGAAGTCCCCGCGCCGCTCGGCGACGTAGGCGCGGCGCAGGCGGTAGACGGGGTTGCGGGGATAGCGCGCGGTCAGCTCCGCGAGAAGCTTCTCGGCCCCGTCCCAATCGGCCTCCTCGTCCTTCGAGAGGATGACCGCGAGCACCGAGCGGGCCTCCATGCGGGCGATCCCCGTCGTCTCGGCGACGCTCCAGAGCTCGGACAGCCCGAGCTTGCGGTCGGCCCCCTCGCCGATGAGCAGGTACGCGAAGGGCTTCGCCCCGGCGGGCATGCGCGCGGCGAAATAATGGTACATGCCCATGCCGAGGCGCGCGTCCGACAGCGCCGGGTCGAGGGCGAGGGCCTTCTTCAGATGCTTGACGGCCGCGGAGCCGTCGGGCAGGGCGCGCAGGAAATTCCTCCGGGCCACGTTCGCGCGGGCGCGGAAGCCGAGCGTGGCGCCCAGGTAGTAGTGGGCTTCGGCGGGGTTCGAGTCCATCATCGCCCGGGCCGCCGCCTCGGCGGCCTCGCCGTCGAGCTCGAACGCGCGGAAGGTTTCCGTCGAGCGCATGCCCTCGGCGATCCAGCGCTGATAGGTGGAGACGCTGCGATAGAAGGCCCCGGCGGGGTGCCTGGGGTGGCGCGCGGCCAGCGCGTCGGAGGCGGCCCGGGCCTTGTCGAAGTCCATGTCGTAGAACAGGTCCACGACGCCGGCGAGCTCGCGCTCCATCTCGGGCGGAGCGGCGGCTGCCGGGAGGGCGAAAGCGAGAACCAGGACGGGGAGCCGGAGGCGCATGATCAACGATATATTATCCGTTTCCGGCGGACAAACCCGAGGCGGCTTTCCTTCATAGCCCCGGATTGGCTAGAATCGGCGCATGGCAATTGAACAGACCCTCATCCTCATCAAGCCGGACGGCGCCTTCCGCAAGCTGACCGGCCTCACCATCGACCGCCTCGACGCCACCGGCCTCGAGATGGTCGGCGCGAAAATGCTTTGCGTCA
>JAMPYD010000406.1 GCA_023700845.1 Elusimicrobiota bacterium
ACCTACGCCGACAACCTCCTGTCCGGCCTCGCGATGTCGATGGCCGGCCCGCATTGGCTGCAGCTCCTGCTGCAGGCCTTCGTCGTGCTCGTCGGCGTCATCATCCTCTCCGGGGCCGTGAACACCTCGATCATGGGCTCGAACGGGGTCCTCAACCGGCTCGCCGAGGACCGGATCATGCCCGACGCCCTGAGGCACCTGCACCCGCGCTTCGGCACCACGCACCGCATGATCAACCTCGTCGTCCTGCTGCAGGCGGCCACGATCGTCCTGTGCGGCGGCGACGTGTACCTGCTCGGCGAGGCCTACGCCTTCGGCCTGATCTGGAGCTTCGTCTTCAACGCGGGCGCCGTGCTCGTTCTGCGCTTCAAGGACCGCTCGAAGCGCGAGTGGAAGTTCCCGGGCAACCTGAGGATCGGGCGGCACGAGCTGCCGCTCGGGCTCGCCGGGCTGTTCCTGCTCGTGCTCTGCGTCGGCCTCGTCAACCTCCTCACCAAGAAGATCGCGACCGTCTTCGGCTTCGGGTTCACGGCCTTCTTCTTCATCCTGTTCATCATCAGCGAGCGGATCAACAAGCGCGAGAAGGCCCACGGCGAGCACCGCGAGAAGTTCAACCTGCGCAGCGCGAACGACCTCGCGATCGTGCGCGAGGAGATCGAGCGCCCGAACCGCGTGCTCGTCGCCGTGCGCGACCCGGGCAACCTCTATCACCTCAACAAGACCCTGGAGACGCACGACGCGGAAACCACCGACCTCGTCGTGTTCACCTCGCGCATCCGCAAGGGCCTCAGCCTCGTCGACGAGACGGTGTCGATGGACCACGACGAGGAGAAGCTCTTCACCCGCGTCATCGAGGCCGCCGAGAAGCACGGCAAGAGCGTGACGCCGATGCTCGTCGTCTCCAACGAGCCCTTTTACGCGATCACGCAGGCCGCGCAGGCCGTCGGCGCGACCGAGGTCGTCTTCGGCGTCTCGGCGAAGCTGTCCACCGACACCCAGCTCGAGCGCCTGGCGATGACGTGGGGCTCGCTGCAGAAGGACAAGCAGCCCGTGCGCTTCCGCATCCTCGGACCCGGCGTCGAGCACGCCGTCGACCTCTAGCATGCCCCTGCGCAGAATCACGAAGCACGGCGAAAAAGTCCTGAAGACTCCCTGCCCGCCGGTGGACTACGCGGCGATCAAGGACGAGCTTCCCGCCCTGCTCAAGGACATGTGGGCGACGATGGCCGCGGCGCGCGGCGTCGGCCTGGCCGCGCCCCAGATCGGGCTGACCTTGCGCCTCGCGGTGATCGACGTCAAGCCGGAGGGCAAGCCGCAGCGCATCGTGCTGATCAACCCCGAGATCGTCTCGCTCGACGGCGAGCTCAACGACGAGGAGGGCTGCCTGTCCTTGCCCGGCGTGTACCACAAGCTGCGCCGCCACGCCCGCGCCCGCGTGCGCGCGCTCGACGAGAACGGGGTCTCCCGGGAGCTGTGGGGCGAGGGCCTGCTCGCGCGCGCGTTCCAGCACGAGATCGACCATCTCGACGGCAAGCTCTACGTCGACCGGCTCCCGTTCGAGGACCGGCTCGCGGTGCTCGACGCGATCAAGACCGCCAAGCCGAACTGGGATTGACGTGAAAGCGATCTTCTTCGGCACTCCCGAGACGGCCGTCCCGTTCCTGCGGCTTCTCGCCGCCAAGACCGAGGTCCTCGCCGTCGTGTCCCAGCCCGACAAGCCCGCCGGGCGCGGCCTGCAGACGGCGCCGACGCCGGTGAAGGCCGCGGCGCTCGAGCTCGGCCTCAAGGTCCTCCAGCCCGCGAAGCCGTCCGAGATCGCGGCCGAGCTCAAGGCGCTCGGCGCCGATTTCGGCCTTGTCGTGGCCTACGGCCGCATCCTGAAGACGGACGTTTTGACTTCGACGCGCCTGGGCCTTCTCAACGCCCATTTCTCGCTTCTGCCGAAGTACCGCGGCGCCGCTCCCGTGCAATGGTCGCTCGTGCGCGGCGAGAAAAAAACGGGCGTCTCCCTCTTCTGGCTCGACGAGGGCATGGACACGGGCCCTGTCCAGGCGACGCTCGAGACGGACATCG
The DNA here is from genome assembly GCA_023700845.1 of Elusimicrobiota bacterium. GTDB lineage: Bacteria > Elusimicrobiota > Elusimicrobia > UBA1565 > UBA9628 > GWA2-66-18. Next base: position 2,074 of record JAMPYD010000406.1, read on the forward strand.
GCGGCGACGAGGATGCCCCGGCGCTGCTCGCGCGGCTGACCAAGCTCGGCGTCGAGCTTCTCGACCCCGTTCTGGCGGATCTGTCCTCCGGCAAGGTCGTCAGGCACCCTCAAGCGGGCGAGGCGAGCCTTGCGCCTCTCATCACGCGCGAGGACGCCCGCCTCGACCTCGGCCGCCCGGCCGAGGAGCTCCACAATCTCGTCCGGGGCTTCCGCTCCTGGCCCCGCGCCTGGCTGGAGCTGTCGTCCGGCAAGGTTCTGGTCCTGAAAACGGCGCCGGCGCATCCGTCGGATCCCCCCGGCGCCGGGGTCCCGGGGCGCGTACTTTCCGTTGGACGAAATAAGGGGATTTTGGTAGAATGTTCGTCCCGCAGCCGTCTGTGGTTCCTCGAAGTACAACCAGAGGGAAAAAAGCCGCTCAACGCTGCTGAATTCGCCAACGGCCTCCGTTTGGCCGTAGGCGGCGTTTTGCCGTTATCCGGAAAACAGATTTGACCGCCAAGACCTCCGAAGTCCGGACGCTCGAAGTCGCCGCCGTCGCGGCGGCTTTCCTCGCGTTCGCCTATTTCGTCCTGAACTGGGGCCTCGAGGGCGTCATTCATACCCGCCGCACGCAGACCGTGCCCGACCTGAAGAGCCGCTCGATCGCCGCGGCTCTGGACCAGCTGGCCCCCTTGAATCTCGGCCTGCGCAAGACCGGCGTCGAATTCGACGCGTCGGTGCCGATCTCCTCCGTGCTCCGCCAGGATCCGCCCGCCGGGACCATCGTGCGCGAGGGCAAGACGATCAAGGTGATCGTCAGCCAGGGCGGCCAGACCGTGCTCGCGCCCGCCGTCGTCGGCCTGCCGCTGCGCAACGCCGAGATGATGCTCCGCCAGTCCCAGCTCTCCCTCGGCGAGGTCAGCGAGTCCTACTCGCTCAAGCAGGACAAGGGCATGGTGCTCTCCCAGGACCC
>JAMPYD010000016.1 GCA_023700845.1 Elusimicrobiota bacterium
ATCTCACGAACTTCTACTTCCGCGAGTTCGGCGACTACACCCGCGCCGCCCGCAACGTCCAGGAGAACTACGTCGGCCTCTCCACGGACCGCAAGTCCCTGATCACGCTCGACTTCGTGTCGGCCGCGACGGGCAAGCTGTACAAGATCCACACCCGCATCCCGCGCGTCATGCGCCTCGAGATGGCGCAGGGCCTGACGCTCACCGCCTACGCCTACCGCACCGGCAAGGAGACGCCGGACGACGGCGAGGAGTTCCTGGCCCGCGTGCTCGCGATGGCGATGCTCAAGGGCCACGCCCGCAAGGGCCCCGACGGCAAGTGGCACCACGGCTCGCCCGAGGGCAAGGTCATCGAGAGCCTCAACGTCCAGCTCGAATACCGCACCAGCGCGCGCCTGCACATCTTCAAGGCCGAGGACTTCCTCCGCCTCGAGGAGAACCAGACCGTCAACGGCCCGATCGTCCAGGAGATCATCTCCGCCATCGAGCGCGAGGAGGCCGACGCCGAGTACCAGGCCTACTACGCCGAGCAGGAGCAGGAAGCCACGAAGGACGATCTCAAGAAGAAAAAGAAGGCTCCGGCGAAGAAGCCCGCCGCGAAGAAGCCGGTCGCGAAGAAACCGGCGGCGAAGCCCGCCGCGAAGGGGAAATAAGATGAAGCTCGCGGCCCGTTTGCTCCGGGTCGTCCTGGCGGCGGCCCTGCTGGCCCCGTCGTCGGCGTTCGCGCAGATGCGCGCCTCCGTTCCGGGCGCCTCGGCGGGAGCTCCGACCGTCGTCCCTTCCTTCGGAACGGGTCTGTCCGCTCCGTCCGTGACCGCTCCGTCCTTGAGCGCGCCGTCCCTGTCGTTGACGCCGGTCCTTTCCGCCCCGGCGCTCGTCCCGTCCGCCGTGTCGCCCGTTCCGTCGGCGCTCAAGCCCGTCGCCGCCGCCGCGAAGGCCGCCATCCCCGCCGGCGTCGTGCCCGCGGCGGAGAAGCCGGTCGATCCCGAGGCCCCCGCCAAGCTGAGCGCGCTGAACGCCTTGCGCGACATGCCCGCGACGCTCGAGTCGGCCCCCGCCGCCGCCGGCAAGTTCGACGGCGCGAAGGTCCGCCCCGCGCTCGAGGAGCCGGTCGAGCCCGAGACCGTCACGAGCGAGATCTCCGACCAGAACGTCCAGGAAGACCTCGCCCTGTGGTTCACGCGCAAACAGAAGACCGACATCAAGAAGGACCAGGTCTACGCGCTCGTGCGCCCCGTCCTCGGCAACGGCTCCCGCCGCTACTGGGAGAAGTTCGAGGAGAAGAAGAGCCTCGTCATCAAGGTCGCCGGCCAGGGGATGTTCGTCTCCAAGGTCACCTACGCCCGCACCGTGCCGATCAACCGCATGACGCTCAAGGATTTCGAGGGCGTGTACTCGAAGTCGATGCTCCGCGGCAAGACCATCTACAAGCTCCGGGCCAAGCTCATCGCCGAGCTCAACGAGCGCAACGCCCGCACGACCCGCGGCCAGTCCGGCGTCGTGACCCAGCTCTCCGAGGTCCGCGTCGTGCGCGTGATGCCCTTCGGCGAGGCCCGCCTGCTGCCCGAGAACAAGGACGAGGAGACGTATTCGCCCGTGGCGCGCACGCCCTACCAGCTGCCCGCCCCGCTCCAGGGCCTCTATCACATGACGCCCAAGGTCGTCCTGCTCGACATGCGCCTCTTCAAGGACGGGGTCCCGTTCCCGCTCATCGAGGACATGACCAAGCTGATGAAGTCCGGCGTGTACTTCGTGCTCCTGTCCGACAAGCCCAACGACGCCCCGGGCTCGGTCGAGGAGCAGCTCACGCGCGGCCTCAGCATGAAGCAGAAGGAGCAGATCTCCCGCTACAAGATGGTCGTCCTGGCCGACGACGGCAACGTGCTCCAGTCCTACGACGGCGCCTTCGCGCGCTACCTGCCCTCGCGCCGGTTCTCCGGCCAGGAGCAGGAGCTGATGCGCTTCGCCGCGAGCCTGTCCGGAATGCAGGGCGAGACCCTCTCCCACGGCACCGAGTTCGTCTCCTACCTTAAGAAGGGCGAAGGCGCCGAGGGCGCCATGGCTTCCCTGAAGAGCTCGCTGGCGAAGAACGGTCTGCCCGTGGATTCCTGGCAGTTCTCCGTCGGGACCAAGAACGGCCGGTCCGTCCTGATCGTGCGCCCGCAGAACCTGGCGAGCGCGGTGCCGTACCTGCTCGAGACCCTGCGCGACCAGGAAGGCTTGTACGTCAACCCGGGCGACATGATGACGATCTCCCGCGACGAGGCCCTGCTCGCCGCGACGAAGGGCTCGGTCCAGCCCTCGGCGCTGCTCGAGGTTCAGGGCGCGGAGTTGGCCGACGCCTCCTTGGCCGCGATCCTCGGACCGTACCGCGAGAACCGCCCCGGCGACCTCGCGGCCTCGGCGTCCAAGATCACGAGCTTCATCTACAACCCCGACCGCGTCGGCGGCGGCTTCAACGGCGGCAGCATCTACATGATGATGGGCCACGTGATGCACTCCGCCTTCAACTGGGCGGTGTGGAAGTACCGCAACGAGGGCGTGTTCCCGTCTGCCGACGAGACCGTCGCGGCCGCCGAGAAGATCTGGCTCCACGAGGAGTCCCAGCGCGAGGGGCGCAACATCGACCGGCCCGGCGAGAACCTGGCCGGGTTCCACGAGGTCATGGTCGGCCGCATGCGCACGATGCACGCGGTGACCGCCGACATCCTCAAGGTCTACCCGATCGCCGTCGGCACCGAGCTGTCCAACATGCTCGTGTTCGACAACTACAAGAAGGGCGTGCCCGACAACCGGGACATCCTGCGCCTGATCTTCGACTTCGTCGTGGCCCGCGAGATGCCGGACGGCACGCTCGAGGTCGCGGTCGTCGACTTCAAGACCGGCCAGACGCCGACCTTGCAGAACCTGGAGAAGGACACCCAGGTCCAGCTCTACGACCTGGCCGTGCGCAAGATGTGGCCGACGCTCTCGGTCCCGTACGGCGCCAACGGCGAGCGCCGCAAGGTGTCCGACTACAAGATCCGCTTCATCTACCCGTCGGCGGGCTACCAGCCCATCCTCAACGAGTGGACGCGGATCAAGTTCGAGCGCTTCCTGCGCAACGTCATGAACCGCATCCGCCGGCACAACGCCCCGCCGGCCCCGAAGCCCGAGGCGAAGGCCAAGCGCAAGCCCAAGGCGAAGGCCGCGGCCAAGAAATAGCCCGGCGTCGACGAAAGAATGCCCCGGCGGGATTCCCGCCGGGGCATTTTCTTTAAGTACATTATGGCCATGGATCGGCCTCGCCCCAAGGCGAACACCCCTCTGTCGAGCCGGGAGCTATGGACGTCGGCGGCCCTGGGAGCCGCGGGAGTGCTGCTCGCCTACGCCGCCATCTACGCGGGCACCGGCGTGCACGACGGGTTCGGCGACTGGGACCTTCACCGGACGGGCCGCCGCCTGAGGCGCCTGTCGTTCTGGCTCGTTCCGGCCGCGGCCGTCGCGGGGCCGTTCCTTCGCGATTCCTACCATCGCATGCTGGAAGGGCGCGGTCGGGGCTGGGACATCCTCCACGCGGTCGCGCGCCTCTTCCTTCATTTCGGCCTGTGGGGCATGAGCGTGCTGCTCGCCGTCACGATCAGGCTCTGCCTGTTCGCCGCGAAGTGGGCCGCCGCCCGCCTGCGCCTCTACGGCGGCGAGGCGAAGCCGTTCTCTCCGTCCTGGTTCGCCGTGCCGATCTGGTTCATCGCGTTCCCGTTCCCGCTCCTCGGGGCGCCGATCACCGACGAGGACGGCGGCGAGGTCGAGCTCCCGACCCCGGACCGGCTCAGCGCGCGCCGGCTCCTGCGCTGGCTGCCGTGGCTGCTGGCGGGGATGTGGTTCTGGACCGGCGCCGTCAGCGAGGACACCGGCGAGCGCGTCGATCCCCGCTGGCTGTTCGCGGCCGCGTCCTATTGGTTCGCCGACTTCCTGATCGTGGCCCGCCAGGTCGTTCCGGAGCTGAAGTCCTCGACGGTCCCGGCCGAAGAGCCCTGAAGAGCGTCCCGGCCCTTCAACTTTCCTTTACGCCTCCGGCATCGCCTGGCCTCGGCCGCCCATGGCAGACTTCACGGGAACCACGGAGGTCATCATGAAGATCCGAACCGCGCTCCTCGTCCTGTCCGCCGTTCCGCTCGCGGCGACGGCGCAAGTCCCGAGCACCGCTCCGCGAGCGTCCTCGGCTCCGGCCGCCCCGGCCCGGCCCCCCAGCCCGGGCGAGTCGAATCCCGCCCTGCCTCTGCCCGGGACGGCCAACCCGGGCGTCCTCGGCGCTCCGATGGTCCCGAACCCGATGCCGGCGCCGGGCGCGACCGGCGCGCCGAGCGCGGGCGGCGGCCCGGGCGTCTTTTCCCAGGCCTCGCCGATGCGGACGGAGCGCCAAGAGGAGTCACAGGAGCGGCGCCGGGAGAGGCAGGACCTGCGCGCCATCCGCGACGCGGTCATTCGCCGTCCGACGGCGGGGCCGACCGGGATGAGCCTCGGGCCGGCCGTGCGCGACCTGAACGTGGTCCGCAAAAACGGCAAGGTGATCCTGACCGGCGTCGTCGCCACGCAGGCCGAAAAGGACGCGGCCGGGGCGAGGGCGTCGCAGGCGGCGGGGGGCAAGGAGATCGTCAATCAGATCTCGGTGGGGGAGGCGAAGCCATGAGGATCCTCGGGTCCCAGAGGGCCTAGGCCTCTTGTTGCCGTAGGGGGGACCCGAGGGCCCAAGCGCCGGAGGCGGGGTCCGGCTATCATCTCTATAGATGAAGAACACGCGCCGCGTCCTCGCCGGCTTCCTCTCTTTCCTGACCCTCGCGTTCGCCCCGGGTCTCGTCTCCTATCAGGCCGCCGCGCAGGTCGTCAACGGCGCCGCCGCCGGCCGCTCCGGCGGGATTCCGGTGGTCCCGACGTACGGCGCGAACGGCGTCGGCATCGCCCCTCTGTCGCCCGCGACCTTCCTCGCGCCTAGCCTCAACGGCGGCCTCTCCGCCCCCGCTTTCAGCGCCCCGGCCCCGACGCTTTCCGCCGCCCTCGCCCCCGTCGCCCTGACGCCGTCGGCCGTCAACGCCGCCGCGGCGATCCCGTCCTTGCCCGCGTCCGCCGTCGCCGCCCAGGCTCTGGCCTCCCGCGCGCTGTCCGCGCCGGCCGTCGTCCCGTCCGAGTCCGCCGCGCCGCGCGACGCCGCCGCCGCCCCGGCCGAGAATGCCAAGTCCCAGCTCGCGCTCGCCGGCGAGCGCCTGTCCGCCGCCGCGGATTCCGAGAAGACCGGACTGCTCGACGCCTTCTTCACCGGCGCCCGCAACATCTACGGCCGCCTGACCGGCGACAACGCGGCCTCCGGCTCCATGGTCGCGGCGCCCGCCGGGACCGCCGTCGCCAACGAAGCCCCCGTCGCGAAGCCCTCGGCCCAGGCCGCGTCCGCGCCGACGCCGGTGGCGCTCGTCGGCACGGGCCTGCAGCCCGGCGACAAGTTCCTGTCCGCCGCCGCGGCCGACGAGAAGCCGCAGGTCCCCGCGCCCGCTCCCTCCGCCCCCGACGCCGCCACCGGCGCGCGCGCCTTGAAGTGGATGTACATCCAGGACGCGATCAGCATGTCGGTGTTCATCATGACCTCGATCGCGTACCCGATGGTCGTGATCCCCGCCGTCGGCGCCGTGACCTACGGCGTGCTGATGGCCCTCGGGCCTCTGGCCGCGATCGCGCTCGGGCCGCTGTCGGGCATGATCGCCAACCGCTTCGCCCCGCGCGAGGGCCTGGCGATCCTCTCCGCCCTGCGCGCCGTCCTCACCGTGGCGCTTCCCGTGATGGCCCTGACGGGCATGATCAGCTTCTGGCCCCTGCTGATCGCCTCGATCGCCAACGGCTGGCAGTTCTCGCTGCTGATGACGAGCCGCACCGCCTACACGCGCCGCTTCGCGATCACCGACCCGAAGCAGACCCGCAGCTGGCTGCACATCGGCAACCTGACCACGATCGGCTTCTCGATCTACTTCGTCCTCCAGGTCCTGCTCGGCTCGATCGGCCAGATCGGCGGCGTCGTCGACGCGATGAGCCCGATGATGCCCTTCTGGATCTCGGCCGCGGTCAACGTGGCCCTCATCGGCCTCAACATGTGGAAGATCCCCAAGATCGCCAACATCGTGGCCAACGCGGCCGGCGCGGCGAAGGCCGCGGCGGAGCCTTTCGCGAAGAAGGCGGCCGCCTTCGTCAAGAAGTTCTGGAAGGAGATCGCCCTGTTCGCGGGCACGATGGGCGTGTACGCGTGGGGCCTGCCCTTCGCGCTTCCGCTGATCGGCACGGGCATCGGCTCGCCGCTGTGGATGGCGGCCGCGCTCGTGTACTGGATCTCCCGCACCGACACCTTCAAGACGGTGATGGCGACCCCCAAGATCCGCAACGCGCTGCTGCTGTCGGCGCTGGCCGCCGGCCTGATCTATCCGTTCCAGAACCTCGCGATGCCGCTGATCGCCGCCTCGCTCGGCGCCAAGGCCCTGATCTACGGACAGCTGCTCGGGGCGTTCTTCTTCGGGCAGCTGCTCTCCAACGCGAGCATGGCGCGCCTGCCCGAGGTGCGCATCCCCCTGATAGGCAAGACGGTCGCGGCCGAACGCCTCCTGCAGGCGGGCGTGCTGGCGCTGGCCGCGATCTGGGCCGGCGTGCGGCTGTTCCCGGGCAACCTTCTCGCCGTCGCGGGCGCCGTCGCCGTCGGCATGGCCCTCATCGCGGTGACCTCGCGCCTGACCAACCGCGGCTGGATCAAGTTCTTCGGCGTCGGCCTGCTGGCCGCGGTCGGCGTGGCCCTGTCCTGGGGCTTCTACCCCGGCATCTTCGCGTCCGTCATGCTGCTCGGCCTGTTCGTCGGCCCGTTCGTCTCGGCGATCAACACCTACATCAGCGGCAACTCCGATCCCAAGATGGTCTCGCAGACCTTCGGCGTGAGCAGCTCGCTGTTCAACGCGATGACGTCCTTCGGCTACGGCCTGCTGTCGGCCACGACGAAGGCTTACGGCGACCCGGCGTTCCCGAGCGCGCTGACGCCGATCATCGCGGTCTACATCGCCGCCGCGGTCCTGTTCTTCTTCGCCCCGCGCTGGCTGCCGGGCCTGCCCGAGAAGAGCCTGCGCTCTCCCGAGCCTAAAAAGCCCGCCGCGTAATCCGGTATAATCCGCGGCATGCCCGGCCCCAAGATCGCGTCCATCGAATTCGCGCCTCCCGCGGACTGCTCCTCGGGCGACTGCGACCTGTCGGTGGCCTTCGAGGGGGGAGGCGGCTCCACCTTCAAGGTCGCGACCTTCGACCGGGCCGAGGCGTGGATGGCCGAGTCGAAATCAAAGGCCTGGTGGTCCGAGCCCGTCCTGTTCGTCTCGAGCCTCGATCCCGAGACCGTGCGCGCCGCGGTCGAGGCGATGGCCGCGGAGATGGGCGGCTACTGGCTGCGCTACTACCACCGGAGGCGGAAGTGACCCCGGTCTCGAGCCCCGTCGGCCACGTCGAGCTCACGCACCTGACCGACCCCGCGCGGCCCGAGCACGGGAGCGGGGTCATCGAGGTGTACCTCAAGGACGGCCGCCAGTTCACCTTGCTCGTCGCCACGCCGTCCTGGTTCAAGGACGAGCTCGTCCGCCTCGGGCTGAAGTTCTACTACGGCCCGGCCGTGCTGTTCCTGAAGAGGCTGGATCTGGCCGCCGCGCGCAAGACCGCCAAGGACATGCTCGCCGAGAACGAGCAGCTGCTCGTCCGCTACGACACCCCGCGCCGCACCTTGCCCGACATCCTCGCCGCCTTCCGCGCGGCTCATCCCTGACCTAAGGCCCAGCGTTCCGCGGGCCGCTTGCCGTCGAGGAAATGGGCCCTTGGGCCCCTCTCGGGCTCGGGGAGCAGGTGGTAGTATCCGGCCATGAAACGATTCATCGCGGCGTGCGTCTCGCTTTCGCTCATCCTCGTCTCGGCGCCGCTTCCGGCCTGGTCCCAGGTCTCCTCCGCGATGACAGGAGCCGCCGCGGGCGTCTCCGGCTCCGCCGCCGGCGCGGCCGCGACCTCGGGAATCCCCCAGCTCCCGATGCCCGCGATGAGCCTCACGGCCCCCGCGCTGGGCGGCGCGCTCTCCGCGCCGATGGCCGACAGCCCGGTCCCGAACGCCGGCCGCCTCGTTCCGATCTCCGCCGCCTCGCCCGTCGAGCATCGCCAGGCGCTCGCGATCGCCGCGCCCCCGGCCGCCGCCAAGCCCGCGGCCCCCGGCCCGGTCACGGCCGACGCGAAGAGCCTGGCCGCCGCCCGCGTCGACGTCGCCGAGGCCGCCGGCTCGATCGAGAAGGGCTCGGCCTCCAATTCCCGCTGGGCCGCCGCGCGCATGATGGACCGCCTGCTCGGCCTCGAGGAGTCGGGCGAGCGGGAGCCGATCGTCGAGGGGCTGCCGCCGGCCGGCATCCTCTCCGCCGGGCTCGAGCCCGCCTCCGCGTCGGAGCGCTCCTCCCGCGCCCAGGTTCCGTCGCCGGGCGCGCCCGCCAACGCCCCGCGCCGCACGCCGCTCGTCGGCGCGCTCAAGATGATCGGTACCATCGCCGCCGGCGCCGTCCTGACCGTCGGCCTGCAGATGGCCGCCGTGGCCCTGCTGCCCGCGATCTTCGGCGTGGTGCCCGTCGCCGCGGTCTGGGCCGTGAGCTCGGGCGTCCTGCTCTTCCCGCTCGCGCTGTACGCGCGCTACCGCCTGGCCAAACGCGACTCTCCGCGCCTGAACAAGGTCAAGACGATCCTCGATCTGTCGATCGGCGCCTTCGCCGGCGCGGTGTTCATCGCCGTGCCCAGCGCCGCGATGGTCCTCACCGGCGCGGGCCTGCTGACCGCGGCCCTGCCGCTCGCCGCCCTGTCCGCCGGCCGCTGGTTCGGGAGCTCGTCGCTCGCCGACACCGTGCTGACGTGGGCCGTGCTCGGCATCACGCCCGCCGTGGTCGGCGCCGCCTCCGTCGCCGGCCTCATCGGTCTGGCGCCCATCGTCGGACTGATGGTGCTGCCCGTCATGACCACGATCGCCTTCTTCCTGGGCCGCCTGATCCACTCCGCCGAGACGGGAGCGCCTTTTTCCGTTCCCGGCTCGATGCAGAAGATCCGCTTCCCGTCCTTCCAGTGGGTGATGATCGGCGTGGTGTTCGCCCTGCTGACGGGCTACTCCGCCGTGTACACGAACGTCGCGTTCGGCGTGTGGACCTTGCTCGGCGGCCGCTCGGGCAGCGCGTTCACGACGCAAAAGGTGAGCTCGGTCTGGACCTTCCTCAAGAAGATCCTGAGCTACGTGACCTTCAACCGCCTCTACTTCGGCCTGCTCGCCTACACGGCCCTCACCGGCTTCGCGAGCCCGCTGACCTTCCTCGTCATCGCCTTCGCGGGCGAGCGCATGTCGGTGTGGACCGAGAAGCTCCTGGGGCGGATCCTGCCCAAGGCCCCGGCCGCGCCCTCCACGGCCGCCGCCCCGGTCGAGGACCCGGCCAAGCTCGACGACGCGCCGCCGAAGTGGCCCGCGTTCCATTACTGGGCCAAGTCCTTCCTCATGATCGGAACGATGGCGGCCGCGGGCGTGCTGCTCTCGGTCACGGTGTTCGGCGTCACGAGCCTGCTGACCAACCTCGGCATCGCCTCCGTGCTCGCCTTCGTCCCGTTCTTCTTCGCCAAGAAAATCATCAAGCTCGTCATGAAGGCGCAGCCCACCACGAAGGAGCAGGATCCCGAGTTCTTCGAGATCATGGAGGGCCTGCGCGACAAGATCAACGCCGACCGCCGCGCGAAGGGCAAGAAGGAGATCCCGATGCCGGAGATGGTCATCGACCCGATGGACGCCCCCAACGCCTACGCGACCGGGCGCAGCCCGTTCGCCGCGATGGTCGGCGTGACCAAGGGCATCAAGGCGATGACCCTCGAGCCCGAGATCGTCCGCGACGGCGTGGTGCGCCTCATCGCCTCGACCGACGCCGGGACCAAGGAGTTCAAGGTGTTCCGCAAGGCGATCGCGGGCTCGATCACCGGCGTCCCCGCCGACGCCAAGCCGTCCGAGGTCGCCGCCATCGTGCTCAAGGCCGACCGCTCCGAGCTCAAGGCGCTCGGTGTGCGCATGCTGCGCGGCGTGCTCAGCCACGAGTTCTCGCACGTGATGGACCGGCACATGCTGTCGGGCTCCATCGGCGGCGCGATCGCCTCCGGCGTCGCGTTCGCGTCCTACGGCGTGATGTGGGCCGTCGGCCACGCGCAGATCCTCGTCCAGAAGGCGCTCGGCATGCGGCCGAAGCAGGCGCCGGAGGACGAGCGCGAGGCGAGCTCCGAGGGCCCGGGCTCCAAGACCCACGCCCTCGATCCGATCTCGACCGGCGTCATCATCAAGTCCCTGCCGGCCCTTCTGCGCCTGTTCGCGGCTCTGTGGGCCCCGGTCGTGCTCCAGGTCCTGCAGATGGCGTCCTCGCGCAACAACGAGGGCATGGCCGACGAGGACGGCGCGCTGCTGAGCGAGGACCCGGAATCCCTCGCCCTGGCGCTGGGCCTGCTGACGACGTGGCGTCCCGGGGCGGGCTTCCGCCTGCCGGGCGCGACGATCCCGCGCGCGGCGTCGCTGCAGCACATCATGATCGTCAACCCGCTCGAGCAGCTCGAGGCCGCGGGCGCGCTCCCCCGGAAGTCCGCCGCCGGCGGCCCGACGCGCGCCGACGACCTGATCTTCGAGCTCTTCATCACGCATCCGAACACCGGCGTGCGCATCCGCAAGCTGTGGGACATGTCCGAGGCGATGCGGGGGATCAAGCCCAAGCCCCGCCCGCCCGAGGACGGAGGCGGCGGGGGGACCAAGGTCTCCTTCGCTCCTCACGCCGGGCCCGCCTCCGAGAAAATCGGAGGCGGTCTTCTTCGGGGCGCATGGGCCAAGCTGAAGGCTTCCCTGCGCGTGCTCCCCGACGAGGACCGCAACCGCCAGTTCTGGATCTACACCGCGGGCCAGGCCCTGCAGCTGCTCGGCGGCAACTTCCATTACACGGCGCTGCCGGGCCTCGTGGCGCCGTCGAAGGAGGACGCGGCCAAGCTCGGCTACAACCGCGCGATCAACTGGGGGGCGCAGGCCGGGGCCTCGCTGGCCACCGGCCCTCTCGTCGACCGGACCTCGACGCAGAAGGTCATCATCTGGACCCACCTCGGGCGCTCGGTGCTGATGCTGCTCGTCCCGGTCCTGTTCTTCTCCGGCTACTTCGGCTTCGCGCTCTTCACGGGCCTGGTCGCCGCGGCGGGCTTCCTGCAGATGGTGGGCATGACGGCGGGCTCGGTGGCGTTCAACCGCATCCTGGCCGGCGACGTCGCGCACTACAACCGCGCCAACGCGGTCTCGACCATCGTGATGAACGTCGTCGGCGTCGTGGGCCCGCTGCTCGCGGGCGCGTTCATCGCCGCGGTCGGCGCCCGCTTCGGCCTCCTGTCGGGCAACGCGATGTCCTACGCCGTCTACGGCGTCCTGCTGCTCGCCGCCGCGGTCGGCTACGGCCTCTTCCTTAAGCTCCCCCGCGACGAGATGATGTCCGCGCGCCGGGAGCTGTCCGAGCGCCTGAAGGCGGACGGCGTCGCGGGGGCGGAGTTCCGCGGCGTGACGGCCGGACGGATCGAGGGGCGCCCCGCCATTCTCGTCGAGGTGGACGGCGACCCGTCGCGCGCCGTCGTGCCGGCGACGTTCGGCGGCTTCGCGGTCAAGGCCGTCGCGCGCCGCCGCGTGCTCAACGAGATCGCGCAGGGCTTCAAGACGATCTGGGCGGACCGCTTCCTGCGCCTCTATCTGCTCACGACGACGGTCGCGGTGATGTCGGGCGACGCGCTGCTCTTCGCGGCCCTGCCCCGGTTCATCGCCGACGTGCTCCACGCCGGGCCGGGCTCCTTCGGGCTCTTCCTCGCCGCGGCGGCGCTGGGCTCGGGCGTCGGCTCCGGCCTGATGGCCTTCCTCCGCGACCCCGAGCAGATGGCGCTGGCGCCGGCCGCGCGCGTGTTCCGCTCGGAGCTCTCCGCGCGCGAGCCCGCCTTGGACTCGAGCGCGCTCGACGCGGCCTCCGCCGCCTTGCGCGGCGCCGCGCCCGCGGTGCTCGCCCGCTATAAGGCGGAATGGGCCCAGGGCGGAGCGGCCGTCTCGAGCGAGCGCTTCGGCTCCGACCTCGTCGCCGAGGCCTCCCGCGCGGTCGGCGCGGCGCTAGGCCGATCCGAGGCGGAGGCGCTCGCGCTCCTGGAGTCCTCGAGCGCGGCGAGCGACCTGCGCGCCTGGTCCTCCTTGCGCGGCGCGAACCTCCTCGCCGGCGCGCGCAAGGAAGCGATGACCGGCATGAGCCGCCTCGAGCGGCAGGGGAAGTGGACGTCCTGGCTGCACGGCCTGTCGTGGCTCGCCTACGGCGCCCTTTTCTTCACGGGCCACCTGCAGCTGGCCGCGGCCATGATGCTCCTGTCCGCGCTCCTCGGCGCGCCCGGCGTCGTGGTCTGGACGAGCCTCACGACCAAGGTCGTCGCCGGGTCCTACAACGACAGCCAGGGCAAGATCTACTCGGCGATGTACTTCTACCAGCTGGTCTTCGCCATCGCCGGCGTGCTGCTCGTCGGCCTGATGATGGCGTCGCTGCCCACGATGACGGTCCTGTGGATCACCGGCGCCGTCATGGTCCTGTGCGCGCTGTGCGACTTCGCCGCGCCCGCCTTGATCTTCCCGATCAAGCGCAAGCGCTAGCGCCGAAAACGCGCGAAATTACCGACGGAAATCGTCGGTCCGCTAAAGGACTGATCCTCCGCTAGGCCCTCCGGACGGCCTCAGGCCCACCTCCGGAGTCCTATGGCCTCTCGCCCGTTGGGACCAATGCCTAGGCCCCGTTGGGACCTATGACCCGTCTGCGAAACCGAATCGGGCGTTATAATCCAATCAGCAGCAACAGGAGACATTCCGATGAAGCGCTTTCGCTCCGCAATCGCCCTCGCACTCTCTCTCGCCCTCGTCGTGCTGTCCCCGGGCTCGAGCGCCTACCACGCGGCCGCGCAGACGATCGGGGCCGCCGCGAGCGGCTCCGCTTCCGCCGGCGTCTCCGGCGTCTCCGGCGCGAGCCTCGGCCGCGCGACGGGCGTGTCCGCGATCCCGGTCCTGTCTCCGTCCTCCCTCACTCTGTCGCCTGTCCTCTCGGCCCCCTCGATCGCCCCGTCCGCTCTGCCGAACGCCGCGGCCGTTCCCGCCGCCGCCGCGCCGGTTTCCGCCAAGGCCGGGATCGCGCCCGCCGCGCTGAAGGCGGCCGCGCCCGTCGCCGCCGCGAAATCCGTGATCCCCGGAGCGAAGTCGGTGATCGCCGCCGCGGTCCGCTCTCTCGACACCGTCGTCGCCGGTCCCGCCGCCGAGTCCAAGTCCGCGGAGACGCAGGCCGCCGAGGCCGCGCTCCAGTTCGACGGCGCCTTCGCCAAGAAGAAGGATGATTCGAGCAAGGGCATGCCCGACCGGGACACGGACGAGAACGGCAACCCGTCCCGCGAGGGCGGCATCGACGAGATCGGCAACCCGCGCCGCACCGGCGGCGAGGGCGGGCCCGACGACACCTCCGATCCCGATTATGGCGGCCGCGGCGGCAACGACGGCCTATTCGGCGCTCTCCGCTCGGGCCGCCTGAACGCCTTCGCGATCGGCGAGAAGGCGGGCGTCTCGCTGCGCGCCGCGAAGAAGGATTCCGGCAAGGGCATGCCCGACCCGGGCGTCGACGAGAACGGCAACCCCTCCCGCGAGGGCGGCATCGACGAGCTCGGCAACCCGCGCCGCACCGGCGGCGAGGGCGGTCCCGACGACCGCTCCGACCCCGACTTCGGCGGCGACCGCGGCGGCGACAGCGGCCTTTTCGGCCTGTTCGGCGTCGGCCTGCTCGGCGGCGCCGCGGCGGCCGTCGCGGGCCTCTCCCTCGGCTCGATCGCGATGTTCCCGATGATCCTCCTGTCCCTCGTGCTCCACGAGATCGGCCACGCGCGCATGGCCGACAAGCTCGGCGACCCGACGGCCCGCCTCCAGAACCGGGCCTCCTTTAATCCCCTGCACTGGAAGACGCACATCGACCCGACCTGGACCCTCCTGATCCCCGCCGCGACCTTCCTGTTCGCCGGCTTCATCTTCGGCGGCGCCCGGCCCGTGCCGGTCGAGCCCCGCTACTTCAAGAACCCGGTCAAGGACATGGCGCTCGTGGCCCTGGCCGGACCGGCCGTCAACATGGGCCTGGCCGCCGCGGGCGCCCTGGCCGTGACCGGCGCCGTGGCCGCGGGCCTCGGCGCGGGCGTCATCGCGGCGCTCGGCATGTTCGTGTTCCTGAACGTCCTGCTCGCCGTCTTCAACCTGATCCCGCTGCCGCCGCTGGACGGCAGCCACATGCTGAAGGCCTTCCTCCCTTATCAGGCCCGCAACGCGATCGACGGCTTCATGGAGAAGCTCGGGCCGATGGGCGTGCTCCTGCCTATGCTGGTGATCTTCACGGTCGCCGGCGGCGCGATCGTGGGCGCCTCGATGTTCGTCGCGAAGCTCCTGATCGGCGGCGTGATGGCCGTCACCGGCGTGCAGATGGCGAGCGCGTTCCTGCCCGCCCTGGCGGCGCTCGGCCTCGCGGCCGGGCAGATCGGCGCGGGGCAGTCCGCCTCGCGCGCGGCCGC
>JAMPYD010000017.1 GCA_023700845.1 Elusimicrobiota bacterium
GGTCATGCGCCTGGCCGCCGGCGCCGAGCTCGACCTGTTCGACGGCAAGGGCGGGCGCTTCAAGGGCGTCATCGAGGCCGTCCACGCCGACGGCTCGGTGACGGGCAAGGTCACGGCCACGCTCAAGGCCGATGATCAGCGCGCGCCCGTCGCCCTTAATCTCTACCTCGGCCTGCTCAAGGCCAGCCACTGGGACTACGCGCTCGAGAAGGGCACGGAACTCGGCGTGTCGGCCTTCGTCCCGCTGCTCACGCCGCGAACCGTCGTGCTGCTCCACGAAATCGAGCGCACGAAGGCCAAGGCCGAGCGCTGGTCGCGGCTGATCATGGCCGCGTCCAAGCAGTGCGGCCGCGCCGACCTGCCGCCGGTGCGCGACGCGGTGCAGTTCCGCGACGCGATCCGCGCGGTCAAGGACAAGGGCGTCGTGCTCGTCGCGTGGGAGGGCATGAAGGGCTCGGTGGCGTCGCAGACGCTCGGGCCGGCCCTGCGCGCGGCGGCCGCCCTGCGCGGCGCGGACACGCTCGAGGTCAGCCTGTTCGTCGGTCCCGAGGGCGGCTTCTCCGACGAGGAGATCGAGCTCGCCGAGGCCGAGGGCGCGGTCCTGTTCGGGATGGGACCGCGCGTGCTGCGGGCGGAGACCGCGGCGATCGCGGCCGCGGCGCTCGTGCAGTACGAGCTGGGGGGCGTGTGACGATCGTCGAGAACGAGGAGGGCGTCTCGCCCGCGACCGCGCGGCAGCTGCAGATCATCGCGTTCGCGATGGGCGCGGGCCTCACGATGATGGCCGGGCTCACCCTTTGGTTCCACGCCGGCTCCGCGGGCGCGGTCCCGGAGCCGGGAAGCGTCCGGGCGATCAACACGATGACGACGACCGTGATGGTCCTGGCTTTGGGCCTGATCGTCGCCTCGGAGTTCGTCTGGCGCTCGGTCCTGCGTGGGTCGCCGGGGCCGCTCAGCGGCCGCGTGCAGACCGCCTTCATCATCCGTCTGGCCATGCGCGAGGGCGCCGGCCTGCTCGGACTCGTCGTCGCCTTCCTCGCCGCGCGCAACGGCGTCCTGCGCGCCTACCCCGCCTACTGGGTCGGTCTCGCTCCGTACGCGCTGTTCCTCGGCTTCCTGGCCGCCCATTGGCCGACCGAGGATAGGCTGGAGGCGGAAGCCCGCGAGGTCCTCGCGGAAAACCCTTCGTTTTTGAAAAAATAACCCAAAGAATAGAACGATAATCCACCGTCGGCGCCGGCGGTAAATTCTGGTTTTAAAATATGGGTTATTTTTGAAAAAACGAGGGGTCATCCTTGCGCCGCCATTGGACCCATGCCGACGGGGGAGCCGAGGACCCTTGCCCGGGGGGGCCTAGAAGGCTATAATTCTGCGGTTGCAGGAGTGCCTGTTCTGCCGTATCGTCCGACGCGAGATACCCGCCCAGATCGTCCATGAGGACGAGCAAGCGCTCGTCTTCAAGGACATCACGCCCCAGGCGCCGACGCATTTATTGGTGGTCCCGAAGAAGCATTTGGGGTCATTGAGCGCGTCGACGGACGGGGATGCCCCTTTATTGGGGCATTTGCAGAGGGTCGCCTGCCGGATCGCGGAGAGCGTCAAGCTGTCCTCGTTCCGGCTCGTGACCAACAACGGGAAGGGCGCGGGCCAGTCGGTGGATCATCTTCATTATCATCTGTTGGGAGGGCGGCCGATGCAATGGCCGCCCGGCTGAAAATCCTCGGTTCCGTCGTGGAAAGGTGGTGAATTTCTAACTATGGTTTTCATTAAACTGCGTGAAGGCGAAGGTCTCGAAGAGGCCCTGCGCCGCTTCAAGCGGGAGTGCGAACGCAACGGCGTGCTGAAGGAAGTCAAGCGCCGCGAGCGTTACATGAACCCGGCCATGAAGCGCAAGCTGAAGGCCGCCGAAGCGCGCCGCAAGCTGCGCCGCTCCAAGCGCCGCCGCACGCCCTAGAGTTCGCCCGACGGACCGGCGCCGCGCGCGAGCGCGTCGCCGGTCCGTCCCGATTTTCCGAGATTCGATTGGCCCTGATACCCTCCGAAACGCTGGAACTCATCCGGTCCCGGCTCGACATCGTCGAGCTGGTGGGGGAGTACGTCCCGCTGACGCGGGCGGGCCGCAACCTGAAGGCGCGCTGCCCGTTCCACCAGGAACGCAGCCCGTCGTTCATCGTCACCCCCGAGCGCCAGACGTTCCACTGCTTCGGCTGCGGCGAGGGCGGCGATGCCTTCTCGTTTTTGATGAAGACCGAGAACCTTTCATTCATGGAGGCTGCAGAGAAACTTGCCTTGCGCGCTGGTGTGAAGATTGAGGCGGATCGGGAGCTTGGTCCGGCGGACAAGGAGCGCATCAAAATTCGCGAGGCGAATGAATTCGCCGCTCACCATTACCACGAATTACTCAAAAAAGATCCCGCTGCGGAAGCTGCTAGGTCATACGCAGCGAAGCGTCATCTGAAAAAAGAGTCCGTCGACGGGTTCTTGCTGGGATTTGCACCCCGGAATGGGACGCTGGTGGCGGCGGCGGAAAAGAAGGGATTCTCGTCCGATCTCTTGATCAAGGCGGGACTTGCTGCGAGACGGGCTGATGGATCTCTCCGCGATTATTTTTTCGATCGGTTCATGTTTCCTATCCGCGACGTGAAGGGCGCCTTTGTCGGCTTCGGCGGTCGTACGATGGGCGACGGCGAGCCGAAATATTTGAATACCTCGGAGACGCCAGTTTTTTCCAAGAGCAAGGTTCTTTACGGGCTTTACGAAGGCCTCGCTGAAACTCGCAAAGCTAGAAAAACTCATTTGATGGAAGGGTATATGGATGTTATATCCGCCCATCAGCACGGACTTAAGAACGCATGCGCCCCGCTTGGCACTGCGCTTACCTCGGACCATGCGCTTCTCATTAAGCGCTATGTCGATAAACTTTTTGTTGTTTTTGAT
The DNA here is from genome assembly GCA_023700845.1 of Elusimicrobiota bacterium. Lineage (GTDB taxonomy): Bacteria > Elusimicrobiota > Elusimicrobia > UBA1565 > UBA9628 > GWA2-66-18. Next base: position 2,938 of record JAMPYD010000017.1, read on the forward strand.
GCCGACAATGCCGGGCAGGCGGCGGCAGTGCGCGGCGCCGAAGCTGCCATTGCCGCAGGAATTAAAGTTCTTGTCGCCAGCGTGCCTGAGGGGAAGGATCCCGACGAGTTGCTCAATTCTAAGGGGCTCGATGTGCTGAAGCACGCGCTTGGCAGCGGGCTTGATCTTAGCGTTCATGATTATGATGCGTCTTGGAAAAAAAGATTTGCGGGTATCGCGGATGGATCGACGAGCAAGGACCTCGTAGAATTCAAAACCGAGTTTTTAATCAAGAAAGCTGGGGAGCTTACGCCGGAAGCTAAATCTTCTATTGCAAAAGAGATTCTGCTGACGATCGCCCAGTCTCCGGATGATGTCGTCAAAGATGTTTGGGTGAGACGCTTGGCGGATCGCCTCGAGGTTTCCGAGGATTCGCTGCGGCGCGCCGGCGGCAAGGCGATCCCGCAAGCGAACCGGCGAATCGCCTCGAATGCCGCGTCCGCCGGGGCGGTCGCGGCGAACGCGCAGGGGCCGGTGAAGCCCGCCGCGATCCCGCCCGCCGACCTGCAGGTGCTGGGCCTGCTGTTCAAGACGCCCGCGTCGGCCGCCGAGATTCTGGCGCCCGACCTCGAGTCCGCGTCGGCGCGCGAGATCGTCGCCGCCCTCAGGAATTTGCCGCTCGACGGGAAATGGGCGCCGCGCCTGCTCGACGCGCTGCAGCCGGCCGAGCGCGCCGTGGCCTCGCGCCTGCTCGGAGACGAGCTCGGCTACGACGACCCCGCCGCGACCCTGCGCGCGCTCGTCGGCAAGCGCCGCACGCAGCGCCGCCTGAAGGAGCTCGAGCCCCTGGTTTTGTCGGGAAACGCACCGGTGGATCCGGGCCTGCGCGATGAGTACCATCGCCTCGCCGCGGAATTGAAGGGCACCAAGCGCTAGGCGTAAGGAGAGATATGGCGATTCAGACGAGTCAGGCGATGAAGAACTTGATCGGCCTCGGGAAGGAGCACGGCTACCTGACCCTGGAGGAGATCAGCCGCACGGTGTCGGCGGCCAACATGAAGTCGGAGGAGATGGACGAGCTGATGACGGCGCTCGAGGACCTCGGCATCGAGGTCGTCGACCGCAAGAAGCCCGCCGCCGCCGCCGCGCCCGAGCGCGGCCGCGAGCGCTTCTCCGAGGACTGGGGCGGCTCGTCGGACATCTCCAACTCGATCCGCATGTACCTGTCGGAAATGGGCCGCGTGCCCCTGCTCAACCGCGAAGAGGAGGTCACGCTCGCCCGCAACGTCCGGGAGCGCGAGAAGGAGCTGCGGATGCTCGTCCTCGAGTCGCCCGTCACGATGCGCGAGATCCGCTCGTGGGAGACCCTGATCGAGGCGCAGGAGATGACCCCGAAGGAGCTCATGCCCCGCGGCCGCAAGACCAACGCCGAGCTCTCCGGCATGCGCCGCAAGATGAAGTCCGTCGCGCAGTTCATCACGAAGGCCGAGAAGCAGATGGCCGCGCTGCGCCAGAAGCTCCTGCCGCAGAACCTCAAGCCGCAGCGCAGGATCAAGCTGCAGAAGAAGATCGAGCAAATAAACAAACTGGTCATTGCCCGCATATTGAACCTCAACCTGAACCAGGACAAGATCAAGCGCCTGACGAACAAGATCAAGAACCTCGCGGGCAAGATCGAGGAGTGCCGGGACGAGATGGAGCGCTACCAGCGGCGCTACGGCTGCTCGCACGACGAGCTGAAGTCGTACTTCTCCGCGCTCAAGAAGGGCAAGATGCGCCCCGAGGCGTTCCGCGCGAAGACCGGCTACGCCCCGACCGCCGTCGAGGCCGCGATGGAGAACATGGAGGTGGTCGTCGACCGCATCGACCGCATCCAGAACACCCTGCCGATCCCGATCGACCGCTTCCTCGAGCTCAACGACAAGATCATCCGCCTCGAGGACACCATCCTCGAGGACAAGCTCAAGCTGATCAAGGCCAACCTGCGCCTCGTCGTGTCGATCGCGAAGAAGCACGTCAACTCGAACCTCGAGTTGTCCGACCTGATCCAGGAAGGCGGCCTCGGCCTGATGAAGGCCGTCGAGAAGTTCGAGTACAAGCGCGGCTTCAAGTTCTCGACCTACGCGACGTGGTGGATCCGCCAGTCGATCAACCGCGCGATCGCCGACCAGGCGCGCACGATCCGCATCCCCGTGCACATGAAGGAGCTGATCTCCAAGCTCACGAAGGTCACGCGCCGCTACCGCCAGGAGTTCGGCCGGGAGCCCAGCCTCGAGGAGTACACGCGCTCGCTGCACATCTCGATGGACAAGGTGAAGAACGTCCTGAAGATCATGCAGGAGCCCGTCTCCCTCGCCACGCCGATCGGCGAGGACGAGGATTCCTACCTCGAGGACTTCATCGAGGACAAGACCACCGCCGCGCCGTCGAACACGGCGTCCTCCTTCCTGCGCAAGACCGAGATCGAGAAGGTGCTGTCGTCCTTGACCGACCGCGAGGCGAAGATCATCAAGCTGCGCTTCGGCATCGACTCCGGCTACCCGCGCACGCTCGAGGAAGTGGGCCGCATCTTCCGCGTCACGCGCGAGCGCGTCAGGCAGATCGAGGCCAAGGCCATCCGCAAGCTGCGCCATCCGTCCCGCAGCAAGGGCCTGCGGGACTACCTCGACTAGCATGAGGCGGCGCTCGAAGCGTCATCCCGTCCTCGAGACCGCGGTCTTCGCGGCGGCGCTGTTTTTGGCGGCGTTCGTCGGCCGGGAGCTCTGGCGGCGCCGCGGCGAGGCTCCGCGGCCGTCCCCGGAGCCTTCAGCGGCCGAGCTCAAGCCGGCCCCGCTGAACATCACCTACCCGCCGCTGCCGTCGGCGGCCGCCTCGGGCCGCACCGAGACCGCGGTCGCCGGGGTCCCGCCGCTGAAGCTCACGCGCGTGCAGCGCCGCAAGCCCAAGCCCTCCGTCGTTCCCGCCCCGAAGTAAGCCGGCGCCCTACGACCCGGCTTTGGGGGCGACGGCGCGGGCCACCGCCTCGCGCAGGCCGGCGGGCGTGAACGGCTTCTGGAAAAAACCGGCGACCTGGGGCATGGCCTCGAAGAGGGGGCGCATGTCGCCCTTGGCCGTGACGATGAGGATCGGGATCCGGCCCGCGCGCGGGTGGTCGCGCAGCGCGGCCGCCGTGCCGACGCCGTCGAGGACCGGCATCATCACGTCGAGAAGGATCAGGTCCGGAAGCGGCGCGGACGGGTTTTCGGGGGAGACCCCGAGCTTGGCCAGCGCCTCGGCGCCGTTGGACGCGTCGGCGACCGTGTGTCCGACCTTTTCGAGGACGGCGCGCATCAGCATCACGAGGGCGGATTCGTCGTCGACGATCAGGAGGCTGGCCATTTACTTCTGCGGCCGGAGGAGCTCGCGCAGGTACTCGGCGGCGAGGTCCTTCGCCCCCAGGCCGAGCGCGATCGCGACGGCCAGGCCGATCGAGCCGATGAGGATCTGCACCGTCGGAAACAGGATCTGGGGGCGGACGCCGATCTGCTCGAGAGCGATGACGCCCGAGGCCCCGATGGCGACGGCCTGCGCGGCGACGGCGACGGCGCCGCCTCCGCGGATCGAGTTGGCCGCCGCGGCGTTGCGCAGGATGTGCGCGACCAGCCGGCCGAACAGCAGCCCCCCGAACAGGATCAGCACGGCCGCGATCATGGAGGGCAGGATCGCCACGAACCGCTCGAGCAGCTCGGAGACGACGGTCATGTTGACGGCGTTGGCCGCGGACACGATGAACAGAAACAGGACGAACCAATGCGCGACCCAGGCCAGCACGAAGGTCGGGGACTTGCCGAGCCCGAGGCGCGACAGCACCTCGTTGATGCCGACGCGGCACGTGTGGTCGTCGAGGCGCAGCTTCCCGCAGGCGGCTTCGATCAAGGTCCGTATGCCGCGGGCGAGGAACATGCCGACCAGCAATAAGAGGAGGGCGGCCGCGAGCGTGGGGATGGCGCCGGCGAAGCGGTCATAGGCGCCCAGAAACGGGTCGACGAACAATCGAGCGAGATTCTGTCCCATGCGTCGATTCTAGCATGTTCCTCCATATTGGGTTCTTGTGACCGAAACAGCGTTGACAGGCGACAGGGCGTCCGCTATACTGGGCGAAAGGTCATGAGCGCTGAATTCCAAAGTGCCGAGCCGAGGAATTCGCGGACCCGGATTCGCGCGGCCGTCGCCGCCCTGATTCTGGCCGTGTCCTTCCATGCGCTTCTCGCGCAGGCGGTGTCCATCACCTCCGCCGACGGGAAAGTCCTCTTTCTCAAATCCGGCTCGTACACCTGGGCTCAGGTGTCGACCGGCCATGCGCTCGCCGCCGGCGACCAGCTCAAGACGGCGACCGGGGCGCGCGCTACCGTGACCTTCGACGACGGCTCCCGGGTCGACCTCAATCCCGGCTCCTCGTTCACCCTCAAGGAAGCCTCTCCCCAGGCCAGCGGGATGGAGCTCAAGCTCGGCTCGCTGAAGGCCTGGATCTCGAAGAGCCTCAACCGGCGCTTTCAGGTGCGCACGCCGACCGCGGTGTGCTCCGTCCGCGGAACCGAATTCGGCGTGGACGTCGACCAGGGCGGCGACACGCGCGTGCAGATGTTCGGCGGCCTGCTCGCCGTGGCCGACAAGGCCGGCAACGAGGTGCTCATCAAGGACCGCGAGAGCCTCAGCGTCACGAGCGAGGGCCTCGGCCGCGTGACGGACGCGGGGACGCGCGAGGAGCGCGGCGACTCCGACGCGCGCCAGGTCGCCAAGCGCGAGGTGGACCTGCGCATGAGCAAGGAGGAGGTCCAGGCCGCCGCTGCCGAGGAAAGCAAGCTCTCCGAGTTCCAGGAAGGCAAGGCCATCATCGACGTCAACGGCAACCGCGTGCGCATCGAGGAGTACATCGTGCGCCCCGCCGCCGACCAGTTCAAGCTCGTCGTGCTCAACGAGCGCGCCGACCGCTTCGACTACTTCTTCTACCACGGCACCTTCAATCAGGCCCTGCCGTCCGACATGTCCGTCGCGCTGCGCCAGATTTCCGGCTGCCTCGACGTCGCCTGCTCCTACTTCATGACCTCCTACAGGACCGGACGCTCGAATACCCAGGATTCCATGCTCGAAACCGCGAGCGGCGGGCATTTGGTCGACATCAACAACAACGCGTACGGCACCCCGGACGACGTGACGGCCGCGTACGACCCCGCGACCGCGAGCTTCATCCCGGTCGCCACGGGCAGGCCGTTCTTCACGACGCTCTACGACAACTATAACCTCGCCTTCAACGGCGTGAGCCACCAGAGCTGGGCGGGCGTGAACATTCAGAATATGAAGAACGGGCAGGCGCTGGCGCCGGTCTTCACGAACGTGACCACGGTGCAGACCCAGCCCGGCTGCGCGCCGCCGAACTGCACCTACAACGAGATCAGCGAGGGCGTTTTTCACGACGTCGTGTACGCCGCCAACGGCGACGGCAGCGTCTGGGAGAAGTACGACAGCTACGTCATCAGCGACGCGGGCAAGATCGCCAAGACCAGCGACTTTTCCGCGACCGGCTTCGGCGGAACCTCGTTCAAGCAGACCTTGCTCGGCTGGAACTTCCAGACCATCGTGACCGCCTCCGAATTCAACGGCCGCAAGATCGACCTTGTCGTGGAACCTAAGATTTTCATTCAATCAGGCCTGATCCCGTAATCGTGCCTTCGTGCTGAAACCCCTCTTCCTCTCCGCCGTTGTGCTCGCCGCCGCCCTCCCCGCCTCCGCGGTCGAGTGGACGCCCGTGCTCAACGGGTCCGTGTCGGGCGGGCAGTACTTCTTTCAAGGCCAGCGCGGCAGCCTCGGCGGAAACGCCGCGCTGACGGCCGCGGGCATGGTCAAGTTCAGCGAGCGCTGGAGCATGCTGCCGATGTACAACGGCTCCTACCGCGGCACCAAGGGCGTCGACGACGGCGTCGCCGCCGGCACCTTGTTCCAGCAGCAGATGGACCACACCGTGTCGGTGACCGGCATCCGCAAGCTCGAGGACTCGACCTGGCGCGTGAAGCCGTCCGCCGGCTATAAGCGGGAGTTCCTGAAGGAAACGCGCAACGAATCCTGGGGCCACGGCCTCTTCGACTACGAGAAGATCTCGGCCGGCCTGGAATTCGAGAACATCTATAAGGAGCCCTTCTCGCTGCGCGCCGGGCTCGACGTGTTCCGGGTGCGCTTCCCGAGCTACGAGTCGCTCGAATCGCGCTCCGGCGTGGATCCGTTCGGCAACCCCCTCGGGCGCGAGCTGGCCTCCAAGCACGTGCTCGACACCTACAACTGGCAGGCCTCGGTGTCGGGCACCCGCCCCTGGCCCTTCGAGGACCCCAAGTACGTGCTCTCGGGCTCGTACGCCTTCCTCTATAAGGACTTCCTGGACCAGCGCCTCGTCCAGACCAACGGCCAGTTCCAGGACACCGCCCGCAAGGATTTCATGCAGTCCCTCGGAGGGTCGATCATGCGCCCGGTCCCGGTGCGCGTATTCGGGGGGGACGGCCGCCTCGACCTCAGCATGGGCCTGAGCTTCTCCTACAACCGCTCGAACCAGAACACCTTCGACGCGACCTTCGCCCGGTTTCTCGGCGACTCCTACAGCTACTGGACCTTGGGCGCCGGGCCGGCCGCGACTCTGTCGTGGGGGGACAAGAAGGCCCCGGCCTGGACCTCGGCGTCCTTTCGCTGGACGCGGCAGAGCTACCTCGGCCGCCTCGTGCAGGACGAGGTCGGCGCGTACGGCTCGGCGAAGCAGAAGCACGACCGCTACACCTTTTCGATCGGCTACGGCTATCCGCTCGCGCCGAAGCTCACCATGACTTTCCGCACCAACATCCTTTGGGCGGCGTCGAACCACAAGTACCAGAAGAACTACGCATACGCCTACCGAGCGATGAACTATCTCATCGGCGTGGCGTACGAATATTAGGAGCCGCCGCACGCTAAAAAATAATTCACAATGTGACGGATATCACCTGGCAACATTCGTAATAAGGGTATATACTCAGCGATAGCCGACGTGCCGTATCACGGAACACCGAGACCGTGACCACCGAGACCCGCCGCACTCCGTTGAAGCCGCACGCCTTCCTCGCAGCCTTCGGGCTGGCGCTGGCGTCCTTCCTGTCTCCGGCGAACGCGGCGGCCCAGGTGGCCTGCCAGACCTACCAGACCGTCTGCCTCTCGGGCTGCGACCACCTCACCATCCAGAACGCGGTCAGCGCGATCTCGACCTCGCCGTTGAGCGGCAACTGGTGCATCGACATCACCGACAACGCCACCTACAACGAGCAGGTCACGATCACGAGCCGGCCCACCGGCGGCTTCCGCATCTACATCGGCACCACCACCGGAGCCAGCAGCCCCACGATCACCCCGCCCGGCGCTTCGACCGCGGCCTTCCGGATCGCCAACGCCTCGGTCAGCATCCAGGGCCTCAACGTGGTGATCAACCAGAACACCCCTTACGGCATCTGGGCGTCTTCGGCGTTCGTCAACCTGTCGAACATCTCGGTGAGCACGGCCGGGAGCCTGGGAATCTACACGGCGGGCGTGCGCCTGAGCTCCAACAGCTCCGTCAGCTACAGCTCGATCACGGCGTGGAACGCGCACGGCCTCTGGCTGGACGGCAGCGTTTATTCCTCGGTCAGCAGCAGCACCATCGTCTCCAAGAGCTCCGTTTCCTACGGCCTCTATCTCCTGGGCGCCGACAGCAACACGGTGACCGGCTCCTTTTTCCAGAACGACGAGGGCTCCGCCGTCCGCCTGGACGGCGGCTCCGACTACAACGCCCTGAGCTACAGCGGCTTGACCTCGAACCGCCTGAGCTTCTACTCGCTTTACTTCAACGCGTCGGACGACAATACGGCGACGGGCTTGAAGATCGAGAACCCGAACGGCAACGGCATCGCCTTCTGGACCGGCGCCGACCGCAACACCGTCAGCCTGAGCACGGTGGTCTCCAACGGCAACGGCCAGGGGATCGCCTACGTCGGCTCCGACTGGAACATACTGACGAATTCCTACGTGCAGAACCTCGCGGCCTGGGGCGTCTACCTTCAAAACGGGGCGGACAACAATGCCGTCAGCTTCAGCACCGTGATCGTCGACTCCGCGGTCCGCTACGCGCTCTACATCAACACCTCCGCCTCGAACACGGTCACCCAGAGCGTCCTCAGCAACCCGTCGGGCGACGCCGCGCGCCTGGAATACGCCCATTACAACACGATCAGCCAGAGCGCGATGACGAGCGCCGCCGGCGGGCGGTCCGCGCTTTACCTGACCGTCTCCTCGTTCAACGTCATCACCGGAAGCTACATCTCGAATCCGTCCGGCTACGGCGCGCAGCTTCTGGATGCCGGCCGCAACACGATCACCCAGAGCAGCCTGCAGAGCAGCACGAGTACCGCCCAGGCCCTCAAGATCACGGCGACCGCCCCCGGCAAAGCGGTGTTCAACCTGATCTCGGAGTGCGACGTGTACAACCCCGCCGGCCACGCGGGCACGATCAGCTTCTCCGCGAACAACAACGACGTCTATCGGAGCACGTTCACGAGCTTCTCCAACATCCACCGGGCCCTCGAGATCAACAGCGTGTCCTCCACGACGGTGACGCAGACCTACATGGCGAACTCGACCGGCTACGGCATGTCCATCGCGTTCAGCACCGGCGTGTCCATCAACGGAAGCAAGATGGAGAGCTCGTCGGGCTTCGGCCTGTACGTGGACGTTTCCTCCGGCGTCAAGATGAACGGCTCCAAGGCCCAGGGCAACCCGGCCGTCTACGTCCGCAGCTCGTCGCAAACCGTGGTCTCCGGCGAGCTGAACACGTTCGGGGGCGGAAAGGGGCTGTGGATCGACAACGGCAACGTCGGCGTCTCCGCGTCGTTCCTGACCATCTTCGGCGCCGGCGCGACGGAGGGCATCAACCTCGCCGGCCCGAACATCGGGCCGCTGTCCTTCTCCTCCGTGACGATCGCGGGCCCGAATGTCGGCTTCAGCATCGCGCCGCAGGCCGCGGGCGCGGCCCTGTCGGTGGCCTCGATGACCTTCCAGGGCCTGAGCGCGGGCGCCACCGCCATTCAATTCGTCGGCGGCGGGACCTTCGTCTCGACCTTCTCCGGCGTTTACTTCGCCGACAGCTCGATCGGAGCCAACGTCAGCGCCGCGGCGCTGAGCGGCGGCTCCCGCATCACGATGCTCGTCGCGAGCGGCATGCGCGGCGGCTCTGCGTTCGAGAACGACCCCGCCGGCGTCGTGGACTGGCCGAACTTCGGCATCGGCGGCATCACCGCGGCGCCCTTCACCGCGGTGACCAACGTGGCCCTGACCGCCAACTGGAACTCGTCGTTCCCGGGGGGGACGAACTACACCGCCGAGCTGTCGACGGGCGGCTTCCCTAATAACTTCCTGGGCAACCAGAGCTTCGTCACCGCCAACCTCTACCAGATCTTCTCGGGCCTGAACTCGGGGACGCCGTATTTCGCCCGGGTGTCCACGAACCCGGCCAACGGGCCGTTCACCCTTCTCGGCAGCACGGTCACCTCCGGCGGCAGCGGCGCGGGCACGATCACGCCCCTGTCCTACACGAACGTGTCCGCCAACAGCCTGACGGCCAACTGGAACACGACGTTCGGCGGCGGAACCGTCTACAACCTGCGAATCTCGACGAACGCCTTCGCGACCGTCAATTCCGTCAGCACCACGACCAACGTCAGCTTTTTCTTCGGCGGCCTGCTGCCTTCCACGAGCTACGAGGTGCGCGTCTCCACCGTCGGCAACGGAATTCCGTTCACCGGCCTCGGCGTCACCACGACCCCCGCTTCGGGCGGCGGCACGGCGGTCAACTTCAACTTCAATAACGCCGCCCAGGGCGCGGTGATCGCCAGCGCCAACGGCCAGAACGAGACGGGCCTGGGCATCGTCGCCGACCCCGTTCCCGGCGGAGACGTCTACGTGATCTTCGCGTCCACGCCCGGAGCGACCGGCGCGCGCAATAAAGCCGGCCACGACACGGCAGGCGTCGTCGGGATCGTGCGCTACGGCTCGGACGGCGCCGCCCTCTCCTCCCGGACCTTGGCCAGCGACACGCGGGGAGACCTGGTCCGGGACGACGCGGCCTACGTTTATGTGGCGGAGACCGACAGGAGCCAGGGGGCTCCGATGCGGATCAATAAATACACGCCCGATCTGGGCTTCATGGTGAATTCCGTGAGCATTCCCATGCCCGGCGAATTCGGCGCCATGATCTCCACCGGGACCTCCATTTTCGCGCTGGTCGAGAACACCTCCGACAACACCGCGCGGATCATGCAGTACGATCCCAATCTCGTGGCCGTGGCGACGGCCGCCTTCTACAGCATCGGCGGCCTCCCGGTCAAGGGCCACGGCATGGCCCGCGAAAAGAACGTCGGTTTCCTGTACGTGCTCGTCTCGACCGCCGGTCCGAGCGCCCCGGTTCACGTGCTTCGGTATCCCTCGAATTCCCCCGGGGCGTTCAACGGGGCCACGCCGCTCGATATCACCATCCCGGACGTGACCTCCCAGCAGAATCCCCGCATCGCGGTTTCCGGGGACAAGCTCTACATCGCGTTCACGGATCCTTCCGCCCAGAACATCATCACGCGCCAGTACAGCGGCAGCATCGGCTACACCGGCTTCTCCGCGATGATGACGAACGTGGCGGCGCCGTTCGGCAAGCCCGTCCCGGCGATCCAGGCCGACGACGTGAACGTCTACGTCGGCGGCACCGTCAACGCCGGCGGCGGCGGCGACTATCTGGTGACGAAGCTCGACCCGAACAACGGCCTGGCCTTCGTTTCCTCGGGCAGCTTCAACAGCTCGACCTACCTGGCGGATCAGCTCACCGCCCTGGCGATCGGCGCCCCCGGCGAGATCCTTGTCACCGGCGCTTCCTCAAACACCATCTCCGACGCGAACGCCCTGACGACCGGGCTGTACATGGGCGTCGGCGGGGGCCAGGGCGGCGCGATTTCGTCGGCGCCGTACACGAACGTTTCCACCTCCAGCTTCATCGCCAACTGGTACACCTCTTTCCCGAACGGAACCGTCTATTACCTCGAACTCTCCACCAATGCCTTCTCGACCGTCGTCACCTCCCCGACCACCGGCGCCAACTATTTCGTCTTCGGAGGCCTCGCGACCAATACCTCCTACTCGGTGCGCCTGTCGACGACGGGCTCGGGACCGTACACGCCGCTCGGCGCCGTTTCGACTTTGGGCGACGGCGTCGCCATCACCGGGACCCTGAGCTACGCCGGCGTCGAGCCCGGGATGATCCGGGTCGAGGCCTTCACCTCGCCGTCCTACGCCGGCCTGCCCGTCTCGTCCCAGATTCTGTCCGCCGCGCCTTCCCAGCCCTACTACCTGCCCGTCGGCGCCGGAACCTTCTATGTGAGGGCCTACGTGGACGTGTTCGGCGGGGGGAGTTACCGGAGCTGGCTCGATCAGGGGACGACCGGCCCGTTCACGCTGTCGGCCTCGTCCCTGACCGGCCGGAACTTCACGATCTCGGTCGATTCGATCGCTCCGAACAGCCCCCTGGGGCTGTACGCCACCCCGAGCGGCGGCCAGGTTTACCTGAGCTGGTCGGCGCCCACGACCAGCACGAATGGCGCCGCGCTGCAGGATCTGCGCGGCTACATCATCCGCCGCA
>JAMPYD010000407.1 GCA_023700845.1 Elusimicrobiota bacterium
CGGGTGCCGGTCAAGCCCTCGGAACGCTACGGCACCATCGTCGCCCTCGGCCGCCTGATTTCCCAGAAAATAAGCTGGAGCGGGGCCGCTCCCGCCTCCGGGCCGACCTCGGTGTCGCGCTCGATCCTGCTGCAGGCCGCCGACGCCTTGCTCGCCGAGCGCGGGCGGGCGGTCGTCCTGTGCGGGGCCGCCGACGTGGCCTCGCAGATCGCGGCCAACTGGATCAACCAGATGCTCGGCGCCTATGATCAGATCGCCGATCTCGGCCGCCCGTCCCATATCGCCGAAGGCGCGGCCGGCGCGTTCGACGCGCTGCTGGGAGAGATGAGCCGCGGCGAGGTCGCCGTGCTGATCGTGCGGGGCTGCAACCCCGCCCAGGATCACCCGCGCGCCGCGGAGTTCCGCAAGGCCGCCGCCAAGGTCGGCCTGTTCGTCAGCCTCGCCGGACGCCCCGACGAGACCGCCAAGCTCGCCAAGGTCGTCCTCCCGGAGCACCACGCCCTCGAGTCCTGGGCCGACCACGACGTCCACGGAAGCACGATCAGCTTGTCCCAGCCGTCCGTATCGCCGTTGCGGAACACTCGCGGCGCGCTCGAGACCCTCGCTCGCTGGGACGGCCGGAAGAGCTCAGATCACGAGATCATCCGCGAGCATTTCCGTTCCGCGGTCTTCCCGCGCCAGAAAAAGATTTCTTCCTTCGAATCGTTCTGGGAGAACGCCGTGAAGGTCGGCGCCGTCGTCCTCGACAGCAACGCCGGCAAGGCGGCGTTCAACCCGGGCGCGCTCTCCGGCCTGAAGGCGCCGAAGGCGCCCGGCGAGGGCTTCGAGCTCGTCGCCTATCAGAGCGTCGCGTTGGGCGACGGCCGCCAGGCCAACAATCCCTGGCTCCAGGAGCTCCCGGATCCGGTCGCCAAGACGACCTGGGGAAATTTCGCCGCGTTCTCACCCGCGGACGCCAAGGCTCTCGGCCTCGTCGAGGGCCGGGTCGTCAAGCTGAGCGCCGGAGACGTCTCCCTCGAGCTGCCCGCCCAGATACAGCCCGGTCAGGCGCCGGGAACCGTCGCCGCCGCCCTGGGCTACGGCCGCGCGGGCATCGGCGTGATGGCCGGGAACTTCCCGACCGAAAAGATGCTCCCGATCGACTTCGAGCCGGCGAGCGGCGCCGACGTCCTGCCGCTGTCGAGCGCGACCGCCGTGCAAGTCGAGGTTCTGAGGCGCATGGAGCGCCTGGCCAAGACCCAGACCTACGACCACCTCGTCGACCCCTTGATGGGCGAGCGCCGCGACCACGTGCGCGAGACCGTCCTGGCGGACTACCTCCTGAACCCGCGCGCCGGCAACCCCGAGGAGGAGAAGGGCAAGAGCCTCTGGAAGGAGCACGAGTACGCGGGCCCGAAGTGGGGCATGGCCATCGACCTGAACTCCTGCACCGGCTGCTCGGCCTGCGTCCTCTCCTGCGGCCTCGAGAACAACGTGCCGGTCGTCGGCAAGGCCGAGGTGGCCAAGAGCCGCGACATGCACTGGCTGCGCCTCGACCGCTACTACTCCGGGCCGCCCGACGCCGTCGACGGCAGCCCCGACGTGTCCTTCCAGCCGATGCTGTGCCAGCACTGCGGCAACGCGCCCTGCGAGACGGTGTGCCCCGTGCTCGCCACGGTCCACTCGACCGAGGGCCTCAACATGCAGGTGTACAACCGCTGCGTGGGCACCCGCTACTGCGCCAACAACTGCCCGTTCAAGACCCGGCGCTTCAACTGGTTCGACTACGCGCACGAGGACCTCAACGCGAACCTGGCGCTGAACCCCGACGTGACCGTCCGCTCGCGCGGCGTCATGGAGAAGTGCTCCTTCTGCGTCCAGCGCATCTACACCGCCAAGGCCGACGCCAAGGCGGAGGGGCGCGTCGTGCGCGACGGCGAGATCAAGCCCGCCTGCGCGCAGAGCTGCCCGGCGGAGGCGATCGTCTTCGGCGACCTCAACGACCCGAAGAGCAAGGCCGCCAAGCTCGCCAAGAGCGAGCGCTCCTACCGCGTGCTGGCCGAGCTGGGCGTGCAGCCCTCGGTCCACTACCTGACGAAGGTCCGCAACAAGAGGGTTTAAGCCATGTCCAACAGCCACGTCTCCGAACTCCGCCAGCCGCTCGTCGACGGCGTCAAGGACCTCGGGCAGATCACCCGGGACGTCTGCGACCCGCTCGACGCCGCCCCCACCACCGCCTGGTACCTCTCCTTCGCCGCCGCGCTGTGCGCGCTGTCCTTCGGCGCGGTGATGGTGATCCATCAGGTCTGGACCGGCATCGGCGCCTGGGGCCTCAACAAGACCGTCGGCTGGTCCTGGGACATCACGAACTTCGTGTTCTGGGTCGGCATCGGCCACGCCGGCACCTTGATCTCGGCGATCCTGTTCCTGTTCCGCCAGAAGTGGCGGACCTCGATCAACCGCTCGGCGGAGGCGATGACGATCTTCGCCGTGATGTGCGCGGGCATCTTCCCGCTGATCCACATGGGCCGCCCGTGGCTCGCCTACTGGGTCATGCCCTACCCCAACCCCATGGGACCGCTGTGGGTGAACTTCCGCTCCCCCCTGCTGTGGGACGTGTTCGCCATCAGCACCTACTTCATCATCTCGGCCACCTTCTGGTTCGTCGGCCTGATCCCCGACCTGGCGACCGTGCGCGACCGCCTGCCCGCGGGCTGGCGCAAGACGGCCTTCTCGGTCGCGAGCCTCGGCTGGAACGGCTCGCACCGGACCTGGAACCACTACGAGATGGTCTATCTGCTGCTGGCCGGGCTGGCCACGCCGCTGGTGTTCTCGGTCCACACGATCGTCTCCTTCGACTTCGCCACCTCCGTGATCCCGGGCTGGCACGCGACGATCTTCCCCCCCTACTTCGTCTGCGGCGCCATCGTCTCCGGCTTCGCGATGGTGCTGACCTTGATGATCATCGCCCGCAAGGTCATGAACTTCGAGGGCTACATCACCTTGCGCCACATCGACGCCATC
>JAMPYD010000408.1 GCA_023700845.1 Elusimicrobiota bacterium
CGTATGTGTCTGCCAGTTCCACCACCCGTGCGCGGGTTTGCTGCTACTTCTTGATCGGATCGGCCGGCTTGGACGTCTTGGCCGGCTCGGGAAGAGCCATCGGCTGAGCCTCGGCGGGAGCCGCCGGCGCTTCCGCCGCGGCCGGAGCGGGCATGTTCGCCGGAGACGACGAGGTCACGCTGGACATGCCGGTCCGGTCCGAGAGAAGCGTCAGGAAAAGCGAGGTGACGGCGAAGGTCGCGGCGAGGCCGGCGGTGAACTTCTTCATGAAGCTCGAGCCGCTCGGCGTGTTGATCAGCGAGTCTCCCCCGCCTCCGAACATCGACAGCCCCGCGCCGCGCCCCGTCTGAAGGAGCACGAACAGAATCATGCCGAGGCAGGCGATGATGTGAATCGTCATCAGAATGGTGTACATGAAAATCGATTATACCTATTTTACGACGCCAGCGCGACCAGGCCCGGCAGGGCCTTGCCCTCGAGGAGCTCCAGCGACGCTCCCCCCCCGGTCGAGCAGTGGGTCATCTTGCCGGCCAGCCCCGTCTTCGCGAGCACGGACAGGCTGTCGCCGCCGCCGACGATCGTGATCGTGCCCTTGCCCGTGGCCTCCGCCATCGCCTTGGCGACGGAGTTGCTGCCGGTGGCGAACGCGGGCATCTCGAAGATGCCCATCGGGCCGTTCCAGAAGATCGTCTGCGCCTTGGCGATGTGCTCGGTGAAGAACTCGACCGTGTGCGGGCCGATGTCCACGCCGATCATGTCGGGCGGGATCGCCATGGCCTGGGTCGCGGCGGCCGGGGCGTCGGGCTTGATCTCCCGGACGATGAGGTGGTCGGCCGGCAGGAGGATCTCCACCTTCTTGTTGTAGGCCTTCTCGATGATCGCCTTCGCGGCGTCGATCTGGTCCTTCTCGAGCAAAGACTTTCCGATATTAATTCCTTGCGCGGCGAGGAAGGTGTAGGCCATGGCGCCGCCGATGAGCAGCGAGTCGACGCGCTCCAGGAGCTTGTCGAGCACGGCGAGCTTGTCGGAGACCTTCGCGCCGCCGATGATCGCGAGGAACGGGCGCTGCGGGTTGCCGATCACGCGGTCGAGGAACTCGAGCTCGCGCTGGACCAGGTAGCCGATCGCGCCGGGCAGGTGGGCCGTGACGCCGGCCGTCGACGCGTGCGCGCGGTGCAGGGCGCCGAACGCGTCCTGGATGAAGAGGTCCCCGTTCTTGGCCAGGGCCTTCGCGAAGGCGGGATCGTTGGCCTCCTCCTCGGCGTGGAAGCGGAGGTTCTCGAGGAGCAGCACGTCGCCCGGCTTCAAGGCCGCGACGGCCTTCTCGGCGGCGGGGCCGACGCAGTCCTCGGCGAACGCGACCGGCTTCTTGAGCAGCTTGCCGAGCTCGGCGGCGACGGGCTTCAGCGAATACTTCGGCTCGACCTTCCCCTTCGGCCGGCCGAGATGCGCGACGAGGACGATCCGGGCGCCCTCGGCGACCAGGTGCTCGAGGGTGCGCAGCGTCTCGCGGATGCGGGCGTTGTCCTCGATCTTGGAGCCCTTCATCGGGACATTGTAATCCACGCGCACCAGCACGCGCTTGCCCTTGACGGTCATGTCCTGGAGACGCTTGAGCTTCAACGCCGGCTTATCGGTCATTTCGGTCCTTAATAAATGTTTTTGCCCATCGCGGAGGCGATGAGCTCGGACGCGAGGACCGCGGTGGCGTTCTGCGTGTCCTCGAGCGGGTTGACCTCGACGAGGTCGAGGCCGATCATGCGCTCGGAGTCGGCGCACAGCTCCATCAGGAGATGGGACTCGCGGTAGGTCAGGCCGCCGCGCTTGACGGTGCCGGTCCCCGGGGCGTTGCCCGGGTCCACGGAGTCGATGTCGAAGCTCAGGTGGAAGCCCGCGGTGCCGTCGCTGGCCATGTCGATGGCCTGCTCGGTCACCACGCCCATCCCGTACCGGTCGATCTCCTGCATCGAGAAGACCCGGATGCCCGACTTGCGGATGTTGACGGCCTCCGCCCGGTCCACGTCGCGGATGCCGACGAGCACGACGTTGCGCGGATCGATCTTCGGCGAGAAGCCGCCGAGGCGGGCGAAGTCCTTGTGGCCCATGCCGAGCAGGTGCGCCAGCGGCATGCCGTGCACGTTGCCCGTCGGAGACGACTCCGGGGTGTTGATGTCGGCGTGCGCGTCCACCCAGATCAGGCCGACCTTGCGGCCCTTGTCGCGGAACGCGCGCGAGACGCCCGACACCGAGCCGACGGCCAGCGAATGATCGCCGCCGAGGGTGATCGGAACGGAGCCGTTGGCGACCGCCTCGTAGGTCTGCTTCTCCAGCGACTGGCAGACCTTGAGGATGGCCGCCCCGTTCTTGAGCTTGCCCTTCGCCGCGGGCACGATCTTCGGCACCGCGAGGTCGCCGGCGTCGGTGACCTCGAGGCCGAGGGCCTCGAGGCCCTCGATGAGGTTCGCCCGCCGGACGGCGGCGGGCCCCCCCGAGGCGCCCTTTTTGGAGGCGCCGTAATCCAGGGGAACGCCGATGACCGTCGCGTGCCGCTTCTTTCCGCTCACGTCTTTACGCCGCGACGGCGGACTTCTTGGCGATGTAGGCGACGAGGTCGACGACGCGGTTGGAGTATCCCCACTCGTTGTCGTACCAGCCGAACACCTTGACCAGGTTCCCGTCGATGACGTCGGTGAGCGTGGCGTCGAACACCGAGGAGTGCGCGTTGCCCATCACGTCGCGGGACACGATCTGGTCCTCGTTGTACTGCATGAAGCCCTTGAGCTTGCCGGAGGCGGCGGCCTTCTTGAACGCCTCGTTGACCTCTTCCTTCGTCACGGACTTGTTGAGCGTGACGGTCAGGTCGACGATGGAGACGTCCTGGACGGGGACGCGGATCGAGGTGCCGGTCAGCTTGCCCTTGAGCTTCGGGAGCACGAGGCCGATCGCCTTGGCGGCGCCGGTCGAGGACGGGATCATGGACACGGCCGCC
>JAMPYD010000409.1 GCA_023700845.1 Elusimicrobiota bacterium
CCTTCGCCGTCGTCGTCAACAACTCGATGCGCGTGGGCAAGCCGCTGGGCCTGATGCTCGAGAACCTCGGCGCGACCGTCGTGAAGTGCTACGACAAGACCCCGCGCGCGCTGCTCGAGGAGCAGGTGCGCCGCGCCGACATCCTCGTCACCGCCGTGCCCGACCCTTCCTTCAAGCTCGACCCCTCATGGGTCAAGAAGGGCGCGGCCGTCGTCGACGTCTCCTATCAGGGCAACGTCGACGCGAAGGCGCTCGACGGCGTCGCCTCCTTCCTGACCGCGCCCGACAACCGCATCGGCGCGATGACGCGCGCGATGACGTTCGTCAATCTCGTCTACTGCGCGAAGAACTCCCCGAAGCGCGGCTCCCGTGTCCCCGTACTGGGCTGACCTCGGCCTCGTCTACTGCGCCGCCGTCTGGGGCGCGACCTTTTACATGGTCAAGGACGCCCTCGCGGGCGTCGATCCGGTGGCCATGGTCGCTCATCGTTTTTTGCTTTCGGCATTGCTTCTGGCGCCGTGGGCGCTCGTCCGCCCCGCGCGAAGCCGTCATCTGAAAGAGTCCCTGATCCTCGCCGTTTTATTGTTTTTGCTGTATACGACGCAGACCGTAGGCCTTGGTTTTACGTCTGCGTCGAATTCGGGGTTCATCACGGGCCTATTCGTTATTTTCGTTCCGTTATTCCTGTTGATGTTCTTCCGCAAGTCCCCGACCGTCGTTCAGTGGATCTCGTCGGGGTTGGCTCTGTTGGGGTTGTGGATGCTGACCGGCGGCATCTCTTCCGTTAACTTCGGAGACGTCATTACCCTCGTCGCCGCCGCCACCTACGCGGGCCACCTCCTCGCCACCGACAAGTATGTCCGCGCCGACGCCGACGCGGTCGTCCTCGCCTTTCACCAGTTCTGGATGACGGGCCTGATGGCCCTCGCCTACTGCCTGCTCTCGGGCCGTCCCCTCTCGGTGCGCGGCGACAGCGCCGCCGGCACGATCGCCTTTCTCGCCGTCGTGCCGACCCTCTCGGCCTTCTTCATCCAGATGTGGGCGCAGAAGGTCACCGCGCCGGTCAAGGTCAGCCTGATCTTCTCGCTCGAGCCGGTGTTCGGCGCGCTGTTCGCCTGGACGCTCGGCGGCGAGGCCTTCGTCCTCGCTCGCGCCGCCGGCGGCGGACTCATCGTCGCGGCGATGATGGCCGGCGAGCTCTCCAAGCTCGACCTGCTCAAGGGCCGCAAGAAGGAGATACTGCCGACTTAGGCTCGCGCCGGTCTCAGAGCCCCAGCGCCGACAGACGCTTCTTCAGATCCTTGGCGCCGCGGTAGCGGATCGCGTGCAGGCCGGCCTTGCGCGCGCCCTCGCAGTTCTCCTCGAGGTCGTCGATGAACACGCTTTCCTCCGGGGCGGTGCCCGACAGCTTGAGGGCGGCCTCGTAGATCTCGCGCTGAGGCTTGCGCAGCTTGAGCTCGTGGGACAGGATCGCGCCCTTGACCAGGGCCGGAAACGCGTACCGCGCGCGGATGTGCTCGATGTGCAGGGCGTTGGTGTTCGAGAGCAGGTAGGTCGGCATCCGGCTCGAGAGATTCTTGAGGATCGCGAAGGAGCCCCGGTCGAGCGTGAAGTGGTCGCACCACAGCGTCCGGAACTTGACGAAGTCGCCCTTGTAGCCGAGCTCGCTGACGAACAGCGCGTGGATCTCCTCGCCCGTCACCTCGCCGCGCTCGATGCGGTCGACGATGCGCCCCTTCCAGACGAGGCGCGCGACCTTGACCGGGTGGCGGCCGACGGCCCAGGCGAACTTGCGCAGGATGCGCTTGTTGGAGAAGCGCAGCAGCACGTTGCCGATATCGAAGAAGACGGCCTTGATCGCCATGGGTCGGTGATTATAGCGCTTCGCGCTAGTGCTTGCCCTTGATGAAGGGCATCACGACCTCGAAGGCGATGAGCAGGATGACGATCCACTCGAGGAACTCGAGGCGCGCCGAGGAGAGCGCGGACTCCATCTTGTCGTAGATGCTCTCCAGCGTCTTGAGCTTGCGCTGGATGCTCTTGTCCCACGAGGTCAGATGATACCGGCGGGCGGCCTGCTGGTACAGGCGCGCGAGGTACTGGTCGCCGAGCAGCTTGATCGCGTTGTTGATGTTCTCGAAGAGGACGGCGCTCTCGACCTGGAGCTGGCCGATTTCGCGCAGCTTGTCGTCGGCCTTCGTGAACAGGCTGAAGGGGCCGGTCGGGCTGTGGGACAGGGCGTCGTAGTAGCGCTCGAGCGCCGAGTCGAGCTGTTGGTCGAGATGGCGCAGCTCGAGCAGCTGGACCGTGGCGAACTCGAGGACCGCGCGCGTGTCGTCGGCCGCGGAGTCGAAGACCAGGGCGGCGACCCAGTCCACGAGCGTGAGGTCCTCCGACCCGTAGGATACCTGGACCGAGAGCGCGTCGACGACCTCCTGCTCGGAGCGCAGGTCCACGTCGGCGCGCAGCACCTGCGCGACCGAGGTCGGCGCCTCCGCGAGGAGGCGGGCGTGCGCCCCGTGGTCGTCGAAGGCGCGGATCTGGAAGACGACGTAGTCCTCGTAGAACGCGGAGATCTGCGGGCGGCTCACCGACGGCGAGATGGTCTTGAGGAGCTCCTCGACGAGGCGGCGGCTGTCCTTGAGCAAGGTCTCGTTGTCGTAGAGAAGCTCGGAGAGGCGCGCCAGCGAGGAGAAATTCCCCGAGAGGGGGATCTGGTAGGTCACGCTGACCGCGCCGAAGTCGTAGACCACGGTTTCGACGCTCGGCAGGGTCCGCCACGCGCCGACCTCCTGGACGCCGCTCGTCTGGGTCACGCGCAGGGGGTAGGGCTGGAACTCGAAGTACTTGGGGGCGCGGCGCTGGTGCCGGATGGGCGCGCGCTCGGTCGAGGCCGTGACGCTCTTCTCGGCGGCGTCGAGGACGATCGCCATGCCCACGTCGTAGGCGAACTGCACGTAGGCGACGCCGTCCTTGATCACCG
>JAMPYD010000410.1 GCA_023700845.1 Elusimicrobiota bacterium
AAGTTGGACATGTCGAACTGGATCACGCCGACGACCTTCTTGCCGGAGGAGGCGTAGCTCGCCGCGATGTCCTGCGAGCCGCGCAGGCCGACCTCCTCGGCGGCGTAGCCCATGAACTGGATCGTGCGCTTGGGGCGGACGCCGGACTCCCCGAGGACGCGCACGGCCTCGGTCAGGACGGCGATGCCGGAGGCGTTGTCGTCGGCGCCGGGCGCGCGCGCGCCGGAGTTGCCCCAGCCGCTGATCGAGTCGAGGTGGCCGCCGAGCACGACGATCTCGTCGGGAAGCTCAGCGCCCGGGATGGTCAGGACGACGGAGGGCTGCTTCCACGCGGTGTGCGTGAACAGCGCGGCGGAGGCGCCGGGAATCCTCGAGGCGAGCGCGGCCCACCGGCCCTTCAGCCAGCGCGCGGCCTCGACGCCGGTCTCCGACTGGTAGTAGCGGCTGTGGTAGGCGGACATCGCCGAGATCGTCGCGCGGATGCTCGGCTCCTGGACCGCGGCGACGAGCGGCGTCACGACCGCCTGCTGGTCGAGCGTGTAGGCGACGCGCGGCAGGATCGCCGACGGCCGCATCGACGCCTGCGCGGCGGCCATCGAGCCGTGGGTGAGGTAGCCGCCGCAGCGCTTGAAGCGGTCGTGCATGAACTGGGACAGGACCGGGAGCATGTCGGCGCGGACCTGGTACACCGCGGTGCGGCCGTCGCTCAGCACGGGCGCCGTCAGAGGGAAGCCCGCGGCCTCGGAGCGGGCGAGGTCGGCCTGGTCGAAGGTGACCCAGAGGTCGGCGGGGGCCGAGCGCTCGATCACCGGCGGGAAATCCTCGGCGAACGCGGACGACGCGGCGAGCAGGACGGCGGCCATCAGGCCTAGAGTGTTCATAGGTCCAATGGTCCCAAACCTCGGACCCCGCGTCAACCGAAAAAACGGCGTCAGGGGGCGGAAGTTTGGGGGAGCTCGAAAATGAAGCGCGCGCCGCCGCCGGGCCGGTCCTCGACCCAGATGCGGCCCTTGTGCGCGTCCACCGCGGCGCGGCAGAAGCTGAGGCCGATGCCCGTGCCGGTGTCGAGCTCGCCCTTGCGCCCGCTGGTCACGTACTTCTCGAAGACCCGCTTCTTCTCCGCGTCGGGCACGCCGGGGCCCCGGTCGGAGACGACGAAGCGGGCCGACACGCCGTTGTAGCCGCAGTCCACCTCGACGGGGTGCGCGCCGGGCGCGGCCTTCATCGCGTTCGTGATCAGGTTCGCGAGCACGCGGTAGAGCAGGTTCTGGTCGGCGCAGACCTTCTCGACGCCCGGCGCCACGCGCATCGTGATCGTCGCCCCCGTCAGCTTCGTGCGCCCGGAGAAGAGCGTCTCGATCTTCTTGAGCAGGAGGGCGGGGTCGATGAACATGGGGGTGATCTTCAGCCCCGAGGCCTTGGCCTGGGCCAGGTCGAGCATGTCGTTGAGCATCAGCAGCATGAAGTCGGCGGCGGACCCGGCGTTGGAGAGCAGGGAGACGTAGTTGTTCTCGCTGATCAGGCCGCGGGCGTGGATCAGCTCGAGCGTGCCCTTGATCGCCGTGAGCGGGGCCTTGAGATCGTGGACGATCATGTCCGTCATGTCCTGGCGCGCGCGGGCCACGAGCTCCAGCTCGTAGTTGCGCTTGATCAGCTCCTCGTGGGACTTCTTGACCTGAAGGTGCACCTTCGCGCGGGCGAGGAGCTCCTCGGCGGCGAACGGCTTGTGGACGTAGTCCGTGGCGCCCTTCTGAAAGCACTCGAGGCGCGTCTTCAGGTCGCCGCGCGCGGTCAGGAACAGGATCGGCACCTTGGGGCCGGGGAAGGCGTGCCATTCCTTCATAAGGTCCATCCCGGTGCCGTCGGGGAGGCCGATGTCGAGGACGGCCAGGTCGGGTCGGTTCGCGGCGAAGAGGCGGCGGGCCTCGGCGGCCGTGTCGCAGGCGTCGACGGCGAAGCCCTCCGACTCGAGAATCGTCTTGCAGTAGCCTTGGATGTCGAGATCGTCCTCGACCACCAGCACCCGGTGGGACATGACCGAAGTTTAATCGGATTTGGGGTGCGGCGCAAGGCGCATGACGGACACCCGCGGGTACACCGACCACAGGGTCCAGGACAGCAGGAACAGCGCGCCCGCCAGGCCGGCGGCGGACCCGGCCGGGAACCCGAGGGCGCGCGCCGCGGTGTAAACCTCCACGACGAGCCCCAGCCGCAGGCACGCCAGCGCCCAGCCGATCAGCGCCGTCGCCGAGTCGATGAACTCCGCGGAGACGAGGCCCGACTCCGCGAGGCGGTGGTAGGCCGGGGGCGTCAGCAGCAGGAACATCGAGACGATGACGAGGACGGTTCCCCCGAGGTGGAGCGCGCGCAGGGCCGGATCGAGCCGGTCGTACAGCGCGGGCGTGAGGATCGACAGCAGCTGGAAGCCGATCAGCGCCTCGACGCCGACCGCCATCACGCGGCACTCCTCGAGGAGGTGCCGGCCTTCCTCTTCGAGAGGGGTCCGATGGACGGCGTGGTTCGTCATCGGCCTCAGGATAACACGAACCCCCGCCGCTTCCCATGGCGGCGATGGGACGTTTTCATTGTGGGCCTTTTGCCGCCCGCGCCGTGGGTCCGACGGCGCTGACGGCCGCGGAGGGAAGGTGCTAACCTGAGACCGCATGGTCATCGAGTCCGTACTCGCGCTGCGTCTCGCGGCGGGGGCGCCCGTGCCGGCGCCCGTCGCGCCGGCGGCGGCCGCGTCCGCGCTGAGCCCTTCGCTCGCGCCCCTTCTCGCCGCGTCCGTCCCCCAGCTCCCGCCGACGCCCGTGCCGTTCTCCTCCGCGCCCCTCGACCTGTCCCGCGCCGCGGGCGTCTACGAGCGCCGGGGCGTCGGCCTGCTCGTGCTCGACGCGAAGGACTCGACGGCGCTCCACCTCTCCGAGGGCACCCGCCGCGCCCACGCCCTGATCCGGGAGGCCGTCGACGGCGCGGAGGG
>JAMPYD010000411.1 GCA_023700845.1 Elusimicrobiota bacterium
CGCGGCGGCCAAGGCGCTCGAGGCGCTCGACGTCGTCGTGATCGCGACGGGCGACCACGCCGAGGAGCTCGAGACCGGGATCGTCACCGGGCTCGTCGCCTCCGGCCTGATGGCCAAGCGCGGCTCCGCCGGGGACAAGGGCGACCTCGTCGTCGAGTCCGGCTCCGGGGCGCAGACCGTCGAGGGCGGCGACGCGCGCTGGAAATGGTCCCGCGCGACCGCGACGGTGACGCTCAAGGACGGGCGCGAGGACAAGACCTTCGCGCGCTTCGACGTCTCCGAGCGCCAGGCCTCCGCCGACGCCGGCGAGGCCCGCCGCCGCGCGGCCGCCGCCCTCGCCAAGAAGGCCGCCGAGAAGACGGCCGCCGCGATCAGCGCCTTCTTCGAGAACCAGTAGCGCGCGACACGGTGTCAGGCCTAAAACCTCGACCTCCCGGCAACCGCGGTCTTTGGCTGGCGGCGGCCGTCCTGGCGCCTGCGCTCTGCGCTTGCTCGCCTCGCGCCAGGCTGAAAGTCCCGCCTCAAGACTTCGTCACCGCGAATCTCGGGATATCCGTCTCGCTGATCACGCCGATCGGAATCCTCAGGCTTCAACCGAGCGTCGTCTATTTCGCCAAGATCGATGACGAGAACGGGCTGCTCCAGCCGCGACTGATCCCCTCTGATCTCTCGAAGGACGGCCACTTCTATGCGTTGAACGTGGTGCCGGGAACCTACGCGGCGGTCGGAGCTCAGATCGTCCAGGATAAGTCCCCCGGATACACGATCTATTTTTCCACCGGCATCATCGAACGCACCAGGACGGTCGTCGGCGACCGGGACCTCGCGTTCATGGGCGATATCTGGGTTTACATGCTCCCGGGGCTCTTGGGCGCCGACGCCGCCCAGCGGCATTATGCGGGACTGATCGCTCCCCCACGCATGAAGCCCGGACTCATCTGGTCTCTGATCCGGGGCACTTACTATCGCGGCCTCTTGATGCGGAGCCGGAACGACGGGACCGCCCGTGACGAATTCCTCCGCTTCGCCAAGGAGGACCTGGACCGGCACGACGCGGCCGTTCCGGGCGTTCGCGTGGCGGACCGATTCTTTTGGACCGGCCCCGAGGGCAATCTGGGGCTCGAAATCAAGGCGCGCTTCCAGTCTCAAGCGATGCTCGAGCGGGTGCTTCGTCCCGACATGGTCGTCGGCAGCTACAAAGACAAGGATTCCTCGAAGCTCCGGGACTGGCCCTTGCGGGAGATTCTGGTATCGGTGAATTTGAACGCCGAGGAGACGGCCGCCGTCTGGCGCGTGAGCGGCCCGCGGCCACTGATCGCCGCGTACGCCGACGGCCTGGCCCGCTTGTCGAAGACATATCCCGTCCTGCAGGACGTCGACGTCCACGAGGTCAAGTTCAGGGCGACTGTGGAGTAGCCTCGTCGGATACGGCCCGAAAAATATCCCCGATGAACTTGCCGTACTTGACCTTGGTCGTGGGCTTGGCCACCGTGCCGCCGACGGCCACGTCGACGGGTTTGATGTTGCCGACTTGGGCGGTCACGATGAGGTCCAGGAGCTCGGAGGGCAGGTTGATCGTTCCCACGGCGGAGACCTGGGCGGCGCTCGAGCCCAGTTCGGAGCGCCTCAGCGTCATCACCCCGTCCTTGAACAGGTAGTCGCCGGCGATCTTCAGATCCGAGAGTCTGTTGAGGTCCACGCCGAAGCTGAGCTTCTGGATGATCAGGATCGGGTAGAGCAGCACCTTCGCGACGGGCGACTGAAGGGCCATGTCTCCGACGGCGCGGAGCTCGCCGCCGTCGACGTCGATCCTCGCGCTGCCGTTGAGCGTTTTCATGTCGGGGGTGACGCCCCACAGATCCCAGGTCGCCGCGAACTTCCGTACCTGCGCGTTCGGGTGGATGAGGGCTCCGATCTTGACCTCGCCGTTCGTTCGCAGCGGCCGGGCGGGCTTCGTCTCGATCGGCTTGCCCGTCCTCTCCGCCTTGGCGGCCTTCGCCGTCTGGGCGTCCTTCTGCAGCTTCTTCTGGGCCGACAGGAACTTGCCTAGGTCGAAGCGATCGAGCTCCGCCGAAAGCTCGATTTTAGGGATCTTCGTATAGTCCGTGATCGTCACGAACATCGTCAGCTCGCCGTCGTCGACCTTGCCCTTGAGATTGGGGATGTTGATGCTGAGGTCGTCGACTTTGACCCTGCCGCTGAAGTCCGACAGAGGCAGCTCCGCGATCGTGGCGCCGACGTTCCGGAACTGAAGCGCTCCGGCGTACATCGGCTTGTCCTTGGTCCCCGTGACGGCGACCTGAAAAACGCCGGAGCCCGAGAGCTTCAGGTCTCGGGTCCGGGGCGTCAGGCGCGTCAGCTCCGCGAGGACGAAGCGCTTGGCGACGATATTGAGATCGAAGGCGCCCCGCCCCGCGGGGTCCGAAATCCCCCCGACCACGGACAGCTCGTTGCTCCCGATCTTGACGTCGAGTTTGCGCAGACGGATCGTGCGCGGGGTGTAGGACACGTCGGCCTCCCACCGCGAGGCGGGAAGCTCGAGGCCCGGCGGGACCCCCGGGACGGGAAGGTCCTTGTCCGTGAGCGGGTCGAGGTCGAGATTCGCCTGAATCTCCACGTCCGGCGCCGGCTCTCCCGACAGGGCCTTCGCCACGGTGCCGTCGAGCTTGACGAAGCCGCCCTTCCCCTTGATCACGACCTTGTCGAGGACGAGATCTTCCCCCCGGAGCTTGGCTCCGCCCTCGACGCGCATCGCGGGCGCGGTGTAATCCTTGGGCAATATCGGAAGGGAGTCCGTCACTTCGGACATCTTGAAGGCCGGAAGGTCCGCGGCGAAGCGCAGGGCCAGGTCGGGGACGGGCTTGGCGGAGCCGACCTTGCGCACCGTGCCGGAGGCCGACGCGGTCCCCTGCTTGAACTTGGCTTCCAGGGAGGTCAGCGTCAGCTCGTCCCGGACGAGGGACGCCTCTCCGTCGAG
>JAMPYD010000412.1 GCA_023700845.1 Elusimicrobiota bacterium
CGGCCTCGCGTCCACCTGGTCCGGAGCCAGGAACATCGTCCGGGCGACCTCGGTCAGGCCGTGCATCAGGTACAGCTCCGCCCGCGGGAACAGCAGGCGCACGCGCCGGACCTGCTCGACCGGCAGTCCCGCCGCCGCGTTGGTCAGGTAGCGCAGCGAGGACAGGTCGAGGCCGGCGAGGTTCATCGACAGCAGGCGCGCGTAGATGGTGGGCACCGCGGCGAACCCGGTGACCCGCTCCCGCGCCATCTTCTCCAGGACGAGGTCCGGGAAGGCGAAGGACTCCTCGAGCACCAAGGTCCCCCCGGCGAGGAAGGTCGCGAGCAGTTGATAGAGGCCGTAGCTGAACGCCAGCGGCAGGACGCTGAGCACGACGTCGCTCTCCGAGTTCTTGAGGTAGCGCGCGATCGTCCCGGCGGCGAAGACGACGCTCGCGTGGTCGCACATGACGCCCTTCGACTCCCCGGTCGTGCCCGAGGTGTAGATCAGGCAGGCGAGGTCCAGGTCGATGCAGCGCACGCCCGGGTCGCTCGCCGGAAACTCCGCCTGGATCGCGGCGAAGTCGAGCAGGAGCGCGTCGCTCGGGCGGGGCGCGCCGCCGCAGGCGACGACGGCCTTCAGCGAGGGGGCCTCGTCGGCCAGGCGCCCGAGCAGGCCCTGCCCCAGCGCGGCGACGTCGGACACGAGGGCCGAGGCCGCGCAGTCGTTGAGCAGCGCGAGGACCTTGTCCGGCCTGGTCCCGCGGCTGATCGCCACGAACGCCGCCCCCGCCTTGAGCGCGGCGAAGACGGCGACGACGGCCTCGAGCGAGTTGTCGAGGAGCAGCGCGACGCGGTCTCCGCGCCGGACCCCCCTCGCGACGAGCGCGTTGGCCAGGCGGTTGGCCATCGCGTCGAGCCGCGCGTAGTCGAAGCGGCGCTCGCCGCACACCAGCGCCTCCTTGCCCGGCAGGCGCGCGGCGCTCCTCTGCAGAAAATCGTGGACCAGCATCATCGGCTCTCCCGGTACGCGCTTCATCCCGCCGATTCTAGGAGGTTGCGCCCCTCGCCGCAATTGCGGGGAGGTGAAGCTTATGAGCCGGGCGATTGAACTTTCGCGGCCAGGAGCCGCTCCATCTCCAGCACCGCGAGCGTGGTCCTCAGCGCGGCGTCGGGGTTGAGCGAGATGCTGTCGATGCCCCGCTCCACGAGGAAGCGGGCGAAGTCGGGGTAGTCGCTCGGCGCCTGGCCGCAGATGCCGATCTTGCGCCCCGCGGCCTTGGCCGCGGCGATCACGGAGGCGATCATCGCCTTGACGGCGTCGTTGCGCTCGTCGAAGATCGGAGCGATGATCTCCGAGTCGCGGTCGACGCCGAGGACGAGCTGGGTGAGGTCGTTGGAGCCGATCGAGAAGCCGTCGAAGATCTTCGCGAACTCCGCGGCCAGGATCACGTTGCTCGGAATCTCGCACATCACGTACACCTCGAGGCCGTGCGCGCCGCGCTTGAGGCCGTGCTTCTCCATCTCGGCGAGGACCTTGCGCCCCTCCTCGACGGTGCGGCAGAAGGGGATCATCAGCTTGAGGTTCCACAGCCCCATCGTCTCGCGCACCTTGCGCATCGCCCGGCACTCGAGGGCGAAGCCCTCCCGGTACCGCGGATGATAATAGCGCGAGGCGCCGCGGAAGCCGATCATCGGGTTCTCCTCGCGCGGCTCGAAGGCCGCGCCGCCGAGGAGGCCGGCGTACTCGTTCGTCTTGAAGTCGCTCAGGCGCAGGATCACGTCCTTCGGGTAGAAGGCGGCCGCGAGCATGGCGGCCCCCTCGGCGAGCTTGTCGACGAAATAGGCCGGCTTGTCCTCGTACCCGGAGGTCAGGCGGGCGATCTCGGCGCGCGCCGCCGGATCCTCGACGCGCTCGGGGTGGATCAGCGCCATCGGGTGGATCCGGACGAAGTTCGTGATGATGAACTCCTCGCGCGCGAGCCCGACGCCCGCGTTCGGGATGCGGGACAGGCGGAACGCCTCGCGGGGGTCGGCCGCGTTGAGCATGATGTCCGTCCTCGGCTTCGCCAGCCCCGAGAGCTCCACGGTCTCCACGGCGAAGGGCAGGCGCCCGTCGTAGACGAAGCCGGTCTCCCCCTCGGCGCACGAGACCGTGACCTCCCGGCCGTCCGCGATCGCCTCCGTCGCCCCTTCTGCGCCCACGACGGCCGGCAGGCCGAGCTCGCGGCTGACGATGGCCGCGTGGCAGGTGCGGCCGCCGCGGTTGGTCACGACCGCGGCCGCCTTCTTCATGATGGGCTCCCAGTCCGGATCGGTCTTGTCCGTGACCAGGACCTCGCCCTCCAGGAGCTCCCCCATCCGGCTCGGGTCGGCGATGACGCGCGCGCGGCCGCAGGCGATCCGGCCCCCCACGCTGTGGCCCTCGGCGAGCACCGCGCCGCGCCGCTCGAGGCGGAAGGTCTCCATCACGTCCGCCCGCAGGCGGGACTGCACCGTCTCGGGCCGGGCCTGGACGATGAAGAGCTTCCCCGATTCGCCGTCCTTGGCCCACTCGATGTCCATCGGGCAGGGCTTGCCCGCCTTCGCGGAGTAATGATCCTCGATGACGCAGGCCCAGCGCGCCAAGGTCAGGATGTCCTCGTCGTCGACGGCGAAGCGCGCCCGGTCCGCGGGCGGCACGGGGACGCTCTTCGTCCCGCCCGCGTCGTAGACGATCTTGATCGCCTTGCTTCCCGCGGTCTTCTGAAGGATCGGCCGGTAGCCGGCCTTCAGCGACGGCTTGAAGACGACGTACTCGTCGGGGTTGACCGCGCCCAGCACGACGCTCTCGCCGAGCCCATAGGCCGCGTTGATCAGCACCGCGTCCCGGAAGCCGGTCTCGGTGTCGAGCGTGAACATGACCCCGGACGAGGCCAGGTCGGAGCGTACCATGAGCTGGACCCCGATCGACAGCGCGATGCGCGACTCGTCCACCCCCTGGTCCGCGCGGTAGGAG
>JAMPYD010000413.1 GCA_023700845.1 Elusimicrobiota bacterium
AGCCGCCGCAGGCGGCGCCCGGCATGGACTCCCCCTCGGCCTCGGTCCTCTTCGACGGCATCTCCGCCCGCCCCGCCGCGTCCGCCGGCGATCCGGTTTTCCCCGGCGACGATCCCCTCCTCCCACGATCCGGCGCCCGCAAGCCGCTGCCCCGCGTCCACCCCCTTCTCCCCGGCGCCCACGCCCCGCTCCACGTCGACTCCGGCGCCGCGCACGACGGCCACGCCCACGGCCACGACCACTCCCACCCGGAAGGCGGCGCGCACGAGTCCGCCCTCAAGCGCGCGATGGCCGCCGCCTCGTTCTTCATCGCCATCGAGATGCTCGGCGGCTGGCTCACGGGCAACGCCGCGTTGATCGCCGACTCGTTTCATCTCGCCGCAGATCAGGTGATCATCGCCGCGGCGCTGTTCTCCGCCTGGCTCTCCCGGCGCCCGGCGTCCTCGAGCCTCTCCGGCCTGCGCAAGGCGGAGCCTGTCGTCGGCCTTCTCGCCGCCGCGCTGATCGGCTTCACCGGCGTCCACATGGGCGTCGAGGCCGTCGAGCGGTTCCTGGATCCCGGCGCGGCGGCGACGTGGAGCGTCGCGCTCTTCGCCCTCGCCAGCCTCGGCGCGAACCTCTCCTCGGCGCTGATCCTCCGCCGCCACCACGGGAAGAGCCTGGGCGTGAAGGGCGCGTTCATGGTCGCGATCACCGACACCGTCGGCTCGATCGGCGTGATCGTGTCCGCCGCCGCCGCGATCCTGTTCGGCTGGACGTGGATGGAGCCTCTCGTGGTCGCCCTCATCGGGCTCATGATCGTCCGCATCGCGTGGGGGCTGGCCAAGCCCGCTTGGACGGCCCTGCGCGCGCCCGCGCCTCCGCGCTAGCGCTTCAGCGACACGACGGGGAAGAACAGGCCTTTGCGCTCGCGCGTCCACCAGGCGCCGCCCGCGCGCCGGACCTCCGGGGACGCGAACTCCGTCTTGTAACGGACGGCGCGCGCGTACAGCGGGAGGCCGCCGGCGAGGGGGGCGGGCCCCATCAGGCCCGTCACGGACGGGCTGCCCTCGAGCAGGCGGAACATCAGGTTCGCGAACCAGGGGCTGTCGCCCGGCTCGCCGAGGGCGGCGAACCAGCATTGCCAGTCGAGGCGCGGCATGTGGGGCGCGACGACGGGCGGCGCCCGGCGCGGGTCCCCGGGCTTATAAGGGAACGGCCATTCGAGCCATTCGCGGCCGTCGGCCGACACCTCGACGGCGATCTCGTCGCGCGACCGGGTCATGACGGAGAACAGGCCGTAGCGGTTGAACGAACGCAGGGGAGAGACGGCGGCGGCGAGCGCGCGCGCCGGGGCCGGAGGATCGACGCCGAGGATCGCGAGGGTGCCGAAGGCCCCGATCGACAAGGACAGGGCGGCGACCGCCGCGACGCCCCGGGCGCGCGCCTTCGGCGGGGCGAATTTCGCGGGGGCTTTCTCGACGCGGCCGAAGAAGCGGTCGTCGAGGCAGGACTGGCACAGGACGACGGTGAGGGCGATGAAAATTCCGTAGTTGCCGGTGAGAGCGATCAGCAGCATGAGGATCGCGATCGCGATCCCGCCCGCGGCGCGTGCCCGGCGGGGAAGCAGGATGAGAGACGGGGCGGCGAGCTCGATCGCGAAAAGGACGAGGCAGGAGGCCTTGTGGGCCCATGACGGCAGGAGGTTGAACCACCACGCCGGAGGGGTGGGCAAAGGCTGGGTCCAGTAGTGGTAGGTCAGCGCGGTCAGATCGCGCCAGGACGGATCGCCGGAGAAGAGCTTGACGAGCCCGGACTGCAGCATCAGCTTCAGCAGGAGGAGGCGCAGAAGCCAGAGCGCCCCGCGGGAGGGCGCGGACGCCTTTCGGCTCGTCCATGACCAGGGGGCGAGGAAGCAGGCGATGAGGCCCGCCTCCAGGAGGAGAACGTCCCACTGGAAGCTCATGAAGTCCGAGCCGATCGCGCACAGCGACAGGTACAGCGTCCAGCACAGGAGGGCGCAGGGGCCGGCGGCGAGGCCCAGGACCATGCCGAGGGACGCCGCCGCGCCGAGCCAGCAGTAGGCCGACAGCGCGGCGTCGGACGCGGAGAGCCAGGCGACGGACGGGAGGAGCCAGAAGCGCGCCGCGCCGAGCTGGCCGCGCGCCGAGTCGAGCATCGCGGCGGCGGGCATGATCCCGTCCGAGCCGATGAGCCCGCGGACCTGGGTCCCGAGCGAGACGAAGGCGATCAGGTAGCAGGCGCCGAGCCCGGCGACGACGAGCCGGGCCGTGAGGCCGACGGGCGCGGGCACGGTCGAGGCGCCCCACAGGAGGCGGGTCAGACGCGCGAAGAGCGGCCGGCGCGCGGCGACGAAGCGGTAGACGGCCTCGGACAGGGCGGCGGCCCCCGGCGCGGCGTAGAGGCGCGCAAGCCAGCCCAGGCGGGGGGCGTAGGAGAGCGCGCGCAGGGCGGCCTCGGCGCCGCGGGACGTCTTATCCGCCTCGAAGAGGTGAATCGCCTCGCGGAAGGCCTCCCGCGGGACGTCCGCGTGCCGCGCGGCGGCGCTCTGATAGGGCTCGTAGTCGACCGCGTCGCCGGTCTCGCGGCGCCAGCGCTCGATCCAGAGGCGGCAGAAGCCGCAATCTCCGTCGAAAACGAGTACCGGGCGCCGCGTCATCCCGCGATTATAGCAGGGGCGCGAGGGGTCAGCGGGGGCGTCGGCGCGCGCGCCAGAACTTGCGCGCCGGCCGTCCCGGGACGGGGACCCCGGCCGGGCGGTGCGCGCCGCTCGGCGTGTGCTGCGCCTGAGGTGGGCGCGGCCCGGTGTGATGCTGGCCGTGGGTCGAGGCGGGGGCCTTGCGGTAGTCGAAGCCCTCGAGCGTGCGCCGCTCGATGCTCTTGCCGAGCTTGCGCTCGATCGTGCGGATCATCCCGTCGTCGACCGAGGTCACGAGGGTGTAGGCGTCGCCGGTCTTCGCG
>JAMPYD010000414.1 GCA_023700845.1 Elusimicrobiota bacterium
GGCGCGGCCCTGGCCGCCTGCGCGGCGCTCGGCGGTCCGCTTCCCGTCGTGCTCGCCGGCGGGGCCGCGCTCGTCGTCCTCCTCGAGATGGCCGCCAAGACCCACTCCCTCGACCGCGTCGCGCTGACCTTGTTCGGCGCCGTGTTCGCGGGCTGGATGCCCGCGCACCTCGCCTTGATCCGCGACCTTCGCCCGCACGGCGAGGCCTTCGCCTTCCTGACCTTCGCCGCCGTCTGGTGCATGGACACGGCCGCCTACGCCGCGGGCCGCGGCTTCGGCCGCCATTCGCTGGCGCCCGTGCTCTCGCCGAAGAAGACCTGGGAGGGCGCCGCCGCCGGCTTCGCCGCCGCGATCGCCGTCAGCCTCGCCTTCCAGAAGTTCATGCTGCACGAGGCGCTTTCCCCCGCCATGGCCGTCGTCATCGGCGTGATCATCGGCGCGATGGGCCAGCTCTCCGACATCGCCGAGTCCATGGTCAAGCGCGAGGCGGGCGTCAAGGACTCCGGCGCCCTGCTGCCCGGGCATGGCGGCGTGTTCGACCGCTTCGATTCCTATATCCTCTGCGCCCCCGCGGTCTATTACGCGCTGACCTTCCGATGAAACGAATCGCGATCCTCGGCTCCACCGGCTCGATCGGCGTCAACGCCCTGAACGTCATCCGCGAGATGCCGGATCAGTTGTCGGTGTTCGGCCTGTCCGCGCACTCGAACTCCGCCCTCGTCGCCGAGCAGGCGACGGAGTTCAAGGCCGCCGCCGTGACGATGTTCGACGCCAAGGCCGGCGCCGACCTCAAGGCCCGCCTCAACGGCGGCGCGAAGCACCTCGCCCCGGGCGTGGAGGGCCTGTGCGACCTCGCCTCGCATCCCGACGTCGACGTGGTCCTGACGAGCGTCGTCGGCGGCGTCGGCTTCGCCCCCCTGCTGGCCGCCATCCGCGCCGGCAAGATCATCGCGCTCGCCAACAAGGAGCCGATGGTCATGGCGGGCGCCCAGTTCATGCGCGAGGCCGAGCGCTGGAACGCCAAGATCGTGCCGGTCGACTCCGAGCCGTCGGCGATCTTCCAGTGCGTCCAGGGCCTCAACCCGGACCCGCGCGCGGCCGCCCCGCTCAAGACGATCCGGCGCGTGATCCTGACCGCCTCCGGCGGCGCCTTCGCGAAATACAAGGGCGACCTGGCGGACGTCACGCCGGACATGGCCCTCAAGCACCCGACCTGGAAGATGGGCCGGAAGATCACGATCGACTGCGCCACCCTGATGAACAAGGGCTTCGAGATGATCGAGATCATGAACCTGTTCGGCCTGCGCCGCGACCAGGTGGAGATCGTCATCCACCCCCAGTCGATCTTCCACTCCGGCGTGGAGTTCTCCGACGGCTCGGTGCTGGCCCAGATGGGCGTGCCCGACATGAAGCTGCCGATCCAGTACGGCATGACCTATCCCGACCGCGGCGTCCGCGTCGTCGAGCCGCTGGACCTGGTCAAGGCCGGCACGCTCGAGTTCCGCGCCCCCGATTTCTCCCGCTTCCCCTGCCTGGCGCTGGCCCGCGAGGCGGCGCAGAAGGGCGGCGGCATGCCCGCCGTGCTCAACGCCGCCGACGAGATCGCCGTCGAGGCCTTCGTCGCGGGCCGCATCAAGTTCACGGACATACCGCGCGTGATCGAGAAGACCATGGCGGCCTATACCCCCAGCGGGGGCCTGCCCGGATTTCAAGAAGTCGTCGAAGTCGATGCCTGGGCGAGAGCCAAGGCCGAGGAAAACTGCAAATGAACTCCATCCTGTCGATCCTGCATACCGTCGGGGCGAACGCCTTCGCGCTCGGGCTCGTGATCGTGCTCCACGAGGCCGGCCACTTCTTCGCCTGCCGCCGCCTCGGCGTGCGCGTCGAGAAGTTCGCCTTCGGCTTCGGCCCCGAGCTGATCGGCTTCACGGACCGCGTCGGCACGCGCTTCTCGCTGTGCGCGATCCCCTTCGGCGGCTTCGTCAAGCCCGCGGGCGAGGATCCCACGACCGAGGGCGCCCAGGCGCCCAAGGCGGACGAGTACTTCGGCCAGAACTGGGCGCGGCGCCTGATCATCGTCTACGCCGGCCCGGCGATGAACTACGTCCTCGCCTTCGCCCTGTACACCGGCCTCATCTGGGGCAAGGGCATGCCCGAGTCCTCGAAGGAGCCGGTCATCGGCAACATGATGGTCGGCTTCCCGGCGGACAAGGCCGGCATCCAGATCGGCGACAAGGTCACCGCCTTCGGCGGCCGCGCGTTGGCCGGCTGGGAGGACCTCGCGACCTCCATCCACCGCTCCGCGGAGAAGGAGATCACCCTGTCCGTCGAGCGCGACGGCAAGAAGCTCGACATCAAGGTCGTCCCGCAGAAGAACGAGACCGGCGACCGGGGCGTGATCGGCATCATGCCCAAGGCCGAGTACAAGTCCGTCGGGCCCCTCGCGGCGGGCCGCGAAGCCTTGAGGCTGTGCTGGGTCCAGAGCAAGCAGACCGTGACCGTCATCGCGGGCAAGCTCTGGAAGCGCGAGCGCCCCGACCTCGCCGGCCCGGTCGGCATCTTCCAGATGGTCTCCCGCGCGTCCCGCGCCGGCTGGGAGGAGTTCGTCTTCCTGATCGGCTTCATCTCGGTGGCGATCGGCTTCTTCAACCTCCTCCCCCTCCCGCTCCTCGACGGCGGCCACGCCATGTTCTACTGGTGGGAAGGCATCCGCGGCAAGCGCGCCTCCGTCGCCGTGATGGAGAAAGCCAACACGCTCGGCATCGCCTTCCTGATGTCTTTGCTCGTCTTCGCGACCTACAACGACGTCCTCCGCATCCGCACCGAACGCGCCGCCAAAGCCGAAAAATCCGAGAAGGCCGTCGAGCTCAAGAAATAGGACACCGGGGTCAGGCACGCAAATTCGCAAATTCGTTGATTACTTCTCGGAATTCAACGAATTTGCGTGCCTGACCCCAACC
>JAMPYD010000415.1 GCA_023700845.1 Elusimicrobiota bacterium
GATAAAGCCATGGCTCAGGCCGCGCTCAAGGCGGACCGGGTGATTTTGATGCATATGCTCGGCGATTCGCCCAAAACCATGCAGGCCAACCCGACCTACGAGGATTGTTTCGACGAGGTCTCCCGGTTCCTGCAAGGTCGCCTCAATTCGTTCGTCGCGGCCGGAGGCCGCGCGGACCGGGTCATCGTGGACCCCGGCATCGGCTTCGGCAAGAATCTCGACCACAACCTGACGTTGATCCGCCGCGCCGGCGAGCTGTCCTCCATCGCCCCGGTGCTCTTGGGCGTGTCGCGTAAATCCATGTTCGGAAAGATTTTGAACGACAACGGATCGGGGGACCGTCTCGCGGCGTCCTTGTCTATAGCCTCCTGGGCGTGCTTCAACAACGTATCAATACTGCGTGTCCATGACGTCCTCGAGACCCGTCGCGTCATCGAAACCTTGCAGCGCGTCTCGGAGGCCGCGTGAGCTCCGGCCATCTCTTCGGGACCGACGGCGTGCGCGGCATCCCGGGCCAGGGCGCGCTCACCCCGGAGTCCGTCCGCGGCCTCGCCTACCACGCGGCGAAGGTCCTCCTCGAGCGCCAGGGCGTCAAGATCAACGGCCGCGCGCCGCTGGTCGCCGTCGGCCGCGACACGCGCGGCTCCGGGCCGGCGCTGTTGCGCTCGATGATCTCCGGGTTCTCCGCGGCCGGCGTGCGCGTCCTCGATCTCGGCGTCATTCCCACGCCCGCCGTGTCCTATCTGGCGCCGCGCCTGGGCTGCTTCGCCGGCGCCGTGATCTCGGCGAGCCACAACCCCGCGGAGTACAACGGGATCAAGTTCTTCGACGCCGCGGGCTTCAAGATGGCCCCGGCGCTCGAGCTCGAGGTCGAGCGGCGCATGGCGCGGCCCGCGCCTCCCGCGATCTCCCGGCCGCCTTTCGCCGCCGCCGACCGCGGCGCGATCTACCTCGATTTCCTCAAGAGCGCCTTTCCGGCGACGCTCGACCTGTCCGGCACGCGCCTCGTCGTGGACTGCGCGAACGGCGCCGCCGCGGCGTTCGCCCCGAAGCTGCTCGCCGGGCTCGGGGCCGAGGTGTTCGCCATCGGCGTCAAGCCGAACGGCCGGAACATCAACGCCGGCTGCGGCGCGACCGCGACGGAGGCGATGATCCGCGAGGTGAAGCGCCGCCGCGCGCACGCCGGCCTCGCCCTCGACGGCGACGCCGACCGCGCGCTGATTTGCGACGAGCGCGGACGGCTCCTCGACGGCGACGCGCTGATCGCGGCCGCGGCCGCGCGCATGCTCCGGCGCGGCGCGCGGAAGGGGGGCCAGGTCGCCGTCACCGTGATGTCGAACTACGGCCTGCTCGCCTATCTGCGCGGGCTCGGCGTCGACGCGGTCACGACCCCGGTCGGCGACCGCTACGTGACCGAGGCCATCGAGAAGGAGGGCCTCAGCCTCGGCGGCGAGAACTCCGGCCACGTCGTGTTCCGGGATTTCGCCCCGACCGGCGACGGCATGCTGACCGGCCTGCAGACGTTCGCCGCCTGGCGCGAGTCGGGCAAGCCGATGAGCGCGCTCGGCCGCCTGTACCGGGCGACGCCGCAGGTGCTGCGCGCGCTCCGCGTGAAGGGCAAGCCGCCGCTCGACCGCCTGAGCCGCACCGCCGCCGCGATCGCGTCGGCCTCGAAGAGCCTCGCGGGGCGCGGGCGCGTGTTCGTGCGCTACTCGGGCACCGAGCCGGTCCTGCGCGTCCTCGTCGAGGGGCCCGGGGCCGCGGAGAACCGGACGATCGCGGATGCGATCGCGAAGATTTATCTGACGGAGACGGGCGCAGGAGAGGAGAAACACGGATGAAGACCGAGCAGAAGCTGAAGTTGGGCGTGAACATCGACCACATCGCGACGCTGCGCCAGGCGCGGCTCGATATCGATCCCGATCCCGTGCAGGCCGCGCAGGTCGCCCGCCAGTCCGGGGCCGACATCATCGTCTGCCACCTCCGCCGCGACCGCCGCCACATGCAGGACGCGGACATCGTCAAGCTTTGCCGGCTCAAGGGCGAGACGCACGTCGAGCTCTCCGACGACCCCAAGATCATCGCCTCCGTGCTGAAGGCCCGCCCGACCTCGGTCTGCCTCGTCCCCGAGCGCCCCGGCGAGGTCTCCACCGAGGGCGGCCTGGACCTGGCCCGCAACGGCAAGAGCCTCGCCAAGACCATCGCCAAGCTCAAGAAGGCCGGCGTCGAGGTCAGCCTGTTCGTGGCCCCCGAGGCCCCGGCCGTGCGCGCCGCGCGAAACATCGGCGCCGACATCGTCGAGCTCGACACGAGCGACTACGCCAAGACCCACAGCAAGCCCAAGCAGAAGCTCGAGCTCGAGCGCCTCGAGCTCGCGGCGTACATGGCCTGGGAGATGGGCATCGTCGTCCACGCGGGCCACGGCCTCGACTACCACAACGTGGCTCCCGTCTCGCGCATCCCGCACATGTCCGCGCTCAACATCGGCTTCTCGATCGTCGCCCGCTCCGTGTTCGTGGGCCTGAAGACCGCCGTCTCCGAGATGCGCCGGGCGATCGACTAGCGCATGTGCGGCATCGTCGGCTACGTCGGGCCTAAGCCGGCCGTTCCCCTGCTCATGGAGGGCCTCAAGCGCCTCGAGTACCGGGGCTACGACTCCTCGGGCCTGGCGTCCATCGTCGACGGCGTCATCGAGCGGCGGCGCGCCCAGGGCAAGCTGACGAACCTGGAGAAGATTCTGGCGGCGAGCCCGCTCCCCGGCTCCGTCGCCCTCGGCCACACCCGCTGGGCGACGCACGGCAAGCCCAGCGAGGTCAACTCCCATCCCCACACCGACCCGACCGGCACCGTCGCCGTCATCCACAACGGCATCATCGAGAACTATCTCGAGATCAAGGACCGCCTGACCGCCGCCGGCGCCAAGTTCGAGAGCGAGACCGACACCGAGGTGCTCGCGC
>JAMPYD010000416.1 GCA_023700845.1 Elusimicrobiota bacterium
CTGCTCGTGCGCGGCATCTGCTGCCTGCGCCCCGGCATCGCGGGCATGTCCGAGAACATCCGCGTCGTGAGCGTCGTGGACCGCTTCCTCGAGCACAGCCGCATCTATTACTTCCGGGCGGGCGGCGCGCGAAGGATGTACCTGTCGAGCGCGGACTGGATGCCGCGGAACTTCTACTCGCGCTACGAGGTCGCCTTCCCGGTCAAGGATCTCCAGCTCAAGCGCTACGTGCGCGACACCATCCTGGGCAAGGGCCTGGCCGACAATCAGAAGGCCTGGCAGCTCAAGCCCGACGGCTCCTACGCCCGCGTGACCCCCGGCCCCGGCGCGGCCCTCGTGCGGTCTCAGACCTTCTTCGAGGCGCTCGCGCGCTCCGACTACCGCGACACCGCGCTGGCCGACCGCACCAAGTCCCCCGCCGCGGCTTTACCGAAAAGTTAATCTCCCGTAACCGCCGCGAAACCGGCTTCGGGTAGACTGAGGAGGCACGGAGGTGCCCCTCATGAACATCCGAATCGTCGCCGCGATCCTCGCCCTGGCCGCCGCTCCCGTCCTCGCCGCCCCCGACGCCCCGAAGCTGCCGTCCGGCTACCGCGCGATGGCCCTGCCTTTCCCGGCGCATCAGCTGGTCTTCATCGAGCCCGGCGACCGCGTCGACATCATGGCCACCTTTTCCGCGAAAATGGGCGAGAAGGACGATATACGGACGGAGGACGTGACCGCGACGATCATGCAGAATGTGGTCGTGCTCGCCGTGAACCGCCCGTTCGGCGTGGTTCAGCTGATCTTCAATCCCAACGAGGCCCAGTACGCGGCGCTGTTCGCCGTCAAGGACAAGACCCTGTGGCTGAGCAAGCGCGCCGCCGGCGACACGGAGATGCACCCGATGGAGATGGCGAACGCGCGCAAGCTGTTCCGCTGACGGCTACTTCAGGAAGAACGACGCGCAGCGGTGGTACTTGTCGAGCGGCTCGCGCCGGAGGTCGAACTTCTTCTCGACGGCCTTATTGAAGTCGAGCATCTCGTCGAGGTGCTCGAGCTTGTCCTCGAGCGAGCCCCCCTCGGCCTTGATCTCGTTCTCGAACTCGCAGAAGGTCGAGAGCGCGTGCAGGCCGCGCTTGGCGATGTAGAAGGCCGAGACGCGGTCGAGCGAGGGCTCGAGGAAGGCGCTGCCGAGGTCCACCTCGAACTTCTCCTTCTGGTACAGCGCGATGATCGGGCCGCTCGTGATGCGGCGCACCGTCCGCGCCCCGAGGTGGCGGCGCATCGCCTGGCCCATCTCCGGACCCGCGTGCTTCTTGAGGATGGCGTCGACGCTGAAGTCGGTGAACTTCACGATGTCGTGGTGGCTTTCCTCGCGCACGAGCTTGTCGAGGCGCTCGGAGGCGAACTCGGAGCGGTAAAGCATGCCGTCTTTCGTGAAGCCGGGGCCCTTGTACTGAAGATAGACGGCGGTGCCGTTGCGTTTGTAACGGAGCCGGAGACTAGCCCCACTCTTCAATATGTCGAAGGACGGGGTGTCGAGGAACTGGTCGAAGAAGAAGGCGCTCTTCTGATGCTTGACGCCCTTGCGGTCGAGCAGCCAGTCGCGCAGGTCCCCGGCCTCCTCGGGCGCGACGCGCTTCTTGCACTCGATCTCGACGAAGCGAAGGTCGTCGATCGCGAGCTTTCGGAATAGGAGGTTCGAGAAATCTTCGAGTCGGCTCATTGGAAGGGATTTAGGATATCATATCGCCGATGGAGATCATTTTTCTGCGCCATGCGCCCGCCGGCGAGCGGGAGGACTGGGCCCGGACCGGGCGTCCGGACGCCGAGCGCCCGCTGACGGCCGACGGCCGCAAGCGCGCCCGCGAGGCGGCGAAGGGCCTGGCGAAGCTCATCGGGACCGCGGATCTGGTCGCGACGAGCCCTTGGCCGCGCGCGAAGGAAACCGCCGAGATCGCGGCGAAGGCCCTCGGGGCGCCGCTGGCCGAGACTAACTTCCTGCTTCCGCACCGCTCCCCGGCGAGCCTCGCGGGCTGGCTGTCGGGCCTCGACGGCGAACGCGTCGTCCTCGTCGGCCACGAACCGCACCTGTCGCGGGTGATCTCCTGGCTGCTGGCGGGGTCCTCCCGGACTCTCGTCGCGATGAAGAAGGCCCAGGCCGTCCTGCTGGAGACGCCGAAGGCCGCGGCCGGCTCCGCCGTCCTGGCCTGGTCCGTGCCGCCGCGCGTCCTGCGCCGCCTCTCCTAGAAGAAGAACTTGACGACCTGGTAGACCAGGGCGGCGCAGATCGCGGCGAACGGGATCGTGAGGAACCAGGCCCAGACGATGCGGCCCGCCACGCCCCAGCGCACGGCCGACAGGCGCTGGGTCGAGCCGACGCCGACGATCGCGCCGGTGATGGTGTGCGTCGTCGAGACCGGCACGCCCATGAAGGAGCAGATCATGATCGAGAGCCCCGCGCCGGTCTCGGCGCAGAAGCCGCCGACGGGCTTGAGCTTGGTGACCTTGTTGCCCATCGTGTGGACGATCTTCCAGCCGCCCATCATGGTGCCCAGAGCGATGACGGCGTGGCAGCTGATGACGACCCAGAACGGCACGTAGAACTTATCGCCCAGGAGCCCG
Organism: Elusimicrobiota bacterium; assembly: GCA_023700845.1. Classification (GTDB taxonomy): domain Bacteria; phylum Elusimicrobiota; class Elusimicrobia; order UBA1565; family UBA9628; genus GWA2-66-18. The sequence goes on from JAMPYD010000416.1 coordinate 2,608, forward strand.
TTGGAGAACAGCAGCACCGCGATGATGCCCATCGTCTTCTGGGCGTCGTTGCCGCCGTGCGAGAGGCTGTACAGGGCGGCGGAGAGCAGCTGGCCGACTCGGAAGGTACGGTCCACCTGGCTCGGCGCCTTGCGCCGGTAGATCCAGAACACGGCGACCATCAGCAGGAAGCCGAAGAGCATGCCGATCATCGGCGAGAGGAAGATGAAGGCCACGGTCGTCTTGAGCTTATCGTACTGCAGGACGCCGGTCCCCGCCTTCGAGATGCCGGCGCCGACCATGCCGCCGATCAGCGAGTGGGACGAGGAGACCGGAATCCCCAGCTGGATCGTGAGCCAGGACCAG
>JAMPYD010000417.1 GCA_023700845.1 Elusimicrobiota bacterium
ATCGAGCAATGGGATAATGGGAGGCCTGGCACCAGTTTCCTAGACGCCGAAAAAAAGAAGTAAAATAAGCGTTATGGTAGGCTTATTTTGGTGGGCCGCGGGCCTGTGCGTCGTCCTGCTGGGGGCCCTCGCCCTCACCCTTCGCCGGCTTTATTCCTTAGAGGCGTCCCGCCCGGCCGCGGTTCCGGCGGCGCCCGCGCGCGCGCCCGAGGGCTGGAGCAAGCTCGACGAGCTGCTGAACATGCTCCTCGCCCTCCAGGAGAACGGCGTGTCCCACTCCGGAGCCATCTCCCGGGAGGATTTCGGCCGGGCGGTCCTCGACTGCGCCTGCCAGCTGATGAAGTGCGACCGCGGCTCGGTCATGAACTGGGACGAGAAGGAAGGCTGCCTCAAGATCGTCGCCGCCCGCAGCCTGACGACGGAGAGCTCCCAGAAGCTTTTCCTGCGGCCCGGCGAGGGCGTGGCCGGCAAGGCCTTCGCCTCCGGCCAGCCCATCTTCGTCGCCGACCCGGCCAACGACCCGCGCTACCTCGCCCCCGCCTCCGGCGACGTGGAGCCCTTCGTCTCCATCCCCTTACTGGTCAAGGGCAAGCCGATCGGCGTGCTGAACCTCCACGCGAAGGTCGGCGCGGAGCCCTTCAGCGACTACAACGTCAAGTTCCTCAGCATCCTCGCCGGCGAGGCCGCCGTCATGCTCCACAACATGGACATGTTCGACAACCTCCAGATCTTCTACCTCGAGATGGTGCAGACCTTGGCCCGCGCCGTCGACTCCAAGGACGCCTACACCGCCGAGCACAGCGACCGCGCCCGCGTGAAGGCCCGCCGCGTCGCCCAGGAGATGGGCCTGCCCGACCCGATGGTCCGCCACGTCGAGTACGCCGCGCTGCTGCACGACATCGGCAAGATCGGCATCGACGAGGCCATCCTCCTCAAGCCCGGCAAGCTCACCCCCGAGGAATACGAGGAGATGAAGAAGCACCCCATCATCGGCCACCAGATCCTGGCCCCCGTCAAATACCTCGGCCCCGTGGCGCAGATGGTCCTCTACCACCAGGAGTGGTTCGACGGAAGAGGCTATCCCGAAGGGCTGAAGGGCGAACAGATCCCGCTCGGCGCGCGCATCGTCGCCTGCCTCGACGCCTGGGACGCGATGATGAGCGACCGTCCTTACCGGAAAGCCCTGGGTCGAGACATCGCCTTGGCCGAGCTGAAGAAAGGCGCGGGAACTCAATTCGATCCGAAGGTCGTGGATACGTTCATGCGTCTGGAACTTTCCGAATGGTCGCGCGAGCCGGCGGCGCATTAGATGCTTTATGTGGTTCCGACGCCGTTGGGGAATTTGGAAGATATGACCGCGCGGGCGTTGCGTACGCTTAAGGAATCAAAAGTCGTTTTCTGTGAAGACACTCGCCGCACCCGCAATCTGATGAGCCATTTTGGTTTGGGTATCCCGCTTGAGCGTTACGACGAGAACGACCCGCGTTCCGTGGACAAGCTGTTGGAACGAGTCCGCCGAGGCGACGCGGTCAGTTTGGTGTCGGACGGCGGATTGCCCGGCGTCTCCGACCCCGGCCGCAAGGCGGTGGCGGCAGCGCGTCGCGAAGGCCTCCCCGTGACCGCGCTGCCAGGCCCCTGCGCCGTCGCCACCGCCGTCGCGGGTTCAGGATTACCCGGTGATTCTTTTATCTTTTTAGGCTTTCTACCACGCACTCCGTCCAAGCGCCGCAAGGCGCTTGAAGCTTCAATGCCGTTAAACCGCACGATCGTTCTTTACGAATCGCCTTTTCGAGTCCTCGAACTGCTCGAGGACGTCATCATGTCCGTCGGAGCGAGCGCCCAAGTCGTTGCCGTTCGCGAGCTGTCGAAAATCCACGAGGAGTGGATCCGCGGCACCGCCGTTTCCGTCCGCGACGCCCTGGCCGCCAAGCCCGAGATCCTCGGCGAATTCGTCATCGTTTTACACCCGGACCCGGAGCCCTCCAATGCCTGATTCCCTTCCCCTGTCCCCGGATGGATCCCTCTCCCCCGAGAACGCCTCCCGCGCCGGCGCCGCCGGCAAAGGCACCAAGCTCGTCGCCTTCCCCACCGAATCGTCCTACGCGGTCGGCTCGACCGGTTTGATCAAGTCCGCCACCCGCCGCGTCCTCCAGGTCAAGGAGCGCTCGACCTTGAAGCCCCTCGCCGTCATGGTGCACTCCACCGAGGCCGCCAAGGCCTGGGTGGAGTGGACGCCGTTGGCCGAGACCCTCGCCGCCAAGTTCTGGCCCGGTCCGTTATTGCTCCTCCTCAAGCCGTCCGCCCAGGGCCGTTTATTGACGTTCCCCGAATACCCGACCGTCGCCATCCGCGTCCCCTCTCACCCCGCCGCCCGCGCGATGATCGCCGCCTCCGGCGTGCCCTGGGTCTACACCAGCGCCAACAAGTCCGCCCAGCCCCCGAAGCTCGACGCCGCCGCCGTCCTCGCCGAGCTCGGCCCGGACCTCGATCTTCTCATCGACGGAGGCTCCGTCCCCGCGGGCGACGCGACCATCGTCGACGCGACCGGCGACAAGCCGCGCGTGACCAAGGTCGGCCAGATCCCCGCCGAGGCGATCATGGGAGCCCCCGCCGCATGACGAGGTCCGTCCTCTTCGTCTGCACGGGCAACACCTGCCGGTCTCCCATGGCCGAGCGGTTCTTCCTCGAACTTTCCCGGAAGGCCGGGCTCTCCGCGACCGCCTCCTCCGCCGGCACGCAGGCGGCCTACGGCATGCCGCTGTCCCGCGGCGCCGCCGCCGTCTTCGCCGAGCGCGGCCTCGACGCCGCCCCGCACCGCGCCCGCCGCGTCGACAAGGCGCTCCTCGACGCCGCCGACGCGGTGTACTGCCTGGAGCGCGCCCACCGCGACGAGCTTCTCGTGAAGTTCCCGGACGCCAAGGCCAAGCTTTTCGTCCTGCGCG
>JAMPYD010000418.1 GCA_023700845.1 Elusimicrobiota bacterium
CGCCGCCGCCGAGGGCGAGGACATGGCCCTGGCCGCCCTGTACCAGCGCCTGTTCGTCCTTCAGGACAAGCGCCGCGAGGTCGAGCTGCGCTCCGACGAGGCCGAGCTGGCGCTCGACGACCTGGTCGTGGCTTACCACAAGCACGACGACCGCATGACCAAGGAGCTGCTCAAGGAGATCGCCGTCGATCCCGATCACCGCGATTACCCGAACATCACCGAGAAGGACAAGCTCCAGATCATGGCGCAGGTGCGCGAGAAGATCCGGACCCAGAAGCTGGGCGCGCTCGAGCTCAAGCGCGTCGCGCGCGACGCCGAGGAGGTCAAGGCCCTGATCGCCGAAAACCTCGCCCGCCGCCCGAAGGCGGCCGCCCAGCCCTAGAAGTCGAGGGCCTTGCGCGCGCGGATCTGCAGGAGAAAGATCCCGCCGCCTTCCGCCTTGTCGTACACCGAGTAGGCCGTCGAGGCCTCGAGGGCGTCGCGCATCGCCGCGAGCGAGCGCAGCACGGAGCCCTCCTCGGCGCGGATCATGACCCCCGACTCGTGCGTGATCGCGCCGCGGCGGGCGACCATCCCGTCGATGTGCCGGGCGAGCTTCTTGCGGTAGGTCTCGATGCCCGGGAAGATCCGGGGAAACATGTAGAACTTTCCGGTCAGCGGGCTTTTGTATTTGCCGGCCGACACGCGCCGCGCGAGCTTGTGCGCGACGAGCCTCTTGAGCCCCGCCGCGAGCGCAGACTTGGGCAGGCCGGTGATGCCCGCCAGCTCCTCGGGGCCGAACGAGCCGCGGTCGTTGACCAGGCACTCGAACGCCCAGTAGGTCGCCTCGTCGCCGACGATCGCCTTATACTGCGCGGGGGTGACGTGGTAGGCCTGTTCGCTGAGCAGGCGCTTGGTCGCCTGCTGGCCGTCTTTCTTGTCGTGCTTCGGGATCAGGAGGGGCCCGAGCAAAGACTGGTAGTTCTCCTCGGTGCCGAAGTGGTCGCGCAGGTAATCGGTGACGAAGCGCCGGTACAGCTCGTCGCTGGGCGGTATGCGCAGAAGGCTCAGCAGGATGGGCAGCCACTCGGGGCGGGGGAGGTGCTTGCCCCGCTCGAGCTTGAGGTAGTAGGCGAAGGTGAACGGGAAGACGTGGCGTCCGCCGTTGCGGTGGTAGAAGGAGTACGGCGTCGTGAACCCCGACTCCAGCCGCAGGCGCTCGAGCGATTTCGAGAAGAGACCCATGGGCGGATTCTACAACACTTGGCCGACGCCCTATGAGGCCGGCGCGGCCTCGCCGGCGGCCCGGATGATCGCGCCGAACCGCTCCGGCTCCTCGAGCGCCTTCCGGTTGATCCAGGCGGTCTCGTTGTACAGCGCGACGGCCTTGTCGTCGATGGAGACCAGGCGTCCCTGATCCGCGGCCCGCCGGCGGGAGGCCTCGAGATAACCGGCGAGCTTGACGACGAAGTGGCGGCCGGTCATCGCGCCGCCGATGCGGAGCGTCGCCAGCGGCTCCGCCTTGCGATAGACGCGGATGTCCTTGCCCTCGACCTCGACGCGGATCTCGCGGGGGTCGTAGGTCAAGGGCGGCAGGGCCCGCGGCCCTCCCTCGAGCTCGCGGCCGGAGGCGGCGAGCACGGCGTCGATGCTCCGGTCGAGCTCCTTCAGCAGGCGGGCCCTGCGCTCGGGGTCCGCTTCCTCGAGCGCGGCCTGACGGGCCTTCCAAAGCTCCGCGTTGACCTCCAACGTATAGATGCCCCGCCTCAGCGGGTCGTTCCGGTAGATCTCGAGCTTGGCTCGCGCGCTCTCGAGCAGGGACTTGGCGGCCATGCTTTCCGCTTGGAATTCCTGAGCGCCGGCCGGCGCGGCCATGAGGGTGATGATGAGCAGGGTTTTCATTGTGATATGCCTCCTGAATTCAATGTCCGGCGGGCGGCAGCCCGAGGCGGATGACCTCGTCGAAGAGCTCGCGCTCCCGGGGGTTGTCCTTGACGCGCCAAGCGCCGGCCTTGTTCTGGCGCGCGATCGCGTCGTAATCGATGACGATCCGGCGCCTCTGGGCCACGGCGTCCTCGCGCAAGGACTCGAAGGCCTTCAGCAGCCTCGCGGCCGCGGGCCAGCCGCGGGGGTCGTCGTTCAGCGTCAAAGTGGCGAGGTGGGAATCCATGTAGAGGATCTCGATCGCCTTGTTGACGTAGACGCCGCCCTCATCCCGGCCGGCGCCGTTCCTTATCAGTTTGAAGCGGATGTGCCGCGCCTCGTAGTCGGACACGAGAGGCGGGCGGGGGCGGCCGTCGTGCTTGACCTTGAGGGCACGCGTTCCCGCGAGGATCTTGCCCATGGCGTCCGGGTCGAAGGAGAATTCTTGCGCGGCGGCTCCGGTCGAGGCCAGCATCACGATCAGAATCAGGTTTATCATGTTCTCAGTGTAGCCGCGGCGCGCGGCGGTCTCAGGTGTCCTCGGGTCCCGGCCGGTGCGGCGAGCGGTCTACAAACGGATATTGCCTTCGGAGCGCGGGTTGGTGAACCTCCGGTAACCTCCTAAAAGGTGAACCAGTCCTTCGTCGAGCCCGGCGAGACCTTCTCCGCGATCATGCCGGCCGCGGCGCCGATGGGCGCGCCGACGAGGGCGCCGACGATCGCGGCGGGAATGCTCACGAGAATTCCCAGCCCCATGAACGCGTACGTGCCCGCGTTCTCCCGGTAGGGCGCTCCGCTCGCCTCCATGCCGGCGACGGCGGGCCATTCCAGGGCGCCGAACACGGTCTTGAAGCCGCTGTCGAGCCCTTTATAAAAGCCGGCCTCGAGCGTCCCGTCCTCGGAATCGGTCCAGCCCGTCGGCGTGGGCACGCGACGCACGGCGCGTTTTTCCGGCGCGGACCTGGCCAAGGCGGGCGACGGCGCCGGGGCGGGCGCGGCGGCGACGGCGGGGACGTCCTCGGCGCGGCCGCCGTCCC
>JAMPYD010000419.1 GCA_023700845.1 Elusimicrobiota bacterium
GAAGGGAAAACAAGGACGCGGCCCACCCGGGAATTCCGCTGGTTCCTCGGCGGGGCGATGTCGCTGGCGCGCGAGTTCTCCTTGCTCTTCGCGCCGACGGTCAACTCCTATAAGAGGTACCAGGCCGCGACCTTCGCGCCGACGCGCATCGCCTGGGCGCGCGACAACCGCACCTGCGGCTTCCGCGTCGTCGGGGAGGGGGACTCCCTGCGCATCGAGAACCGCCTGCCCGGCGCCGACGCCAACCCTTATCTCGCGCTGGCCGCGACCATCGCCGCGGGCCTTCACGGCATCGAGAAGAAGATCGAGCCGCCGGCGGAGCTCGCCGGCGACGCGTACAAGTCGAACGTCTCTCCCGTGCCCAAGACCATGACCGAGGCGATCGGGCTCTTCGAAAAGTCGGCCGCGGCGAAGGCCGCCTTCGGCGCCGAGGTCCACGAGCACTACCTGCATGCCGCCAAGGCGGAGCAGGCCGCCTACGACCGGGCGGTCACGGACTGGGAGCGCGGCCGCTACTTCGAACGGATTTGAGGGGGAAGAGATGAAGACCATGGTTTTCTGCGCGGCTTTGCTCGGCCTGGCGCTGTCTTTTCCGGCCTCCGCGCCGGCGCAGGACGGCGAGCGCCCGGGCGGGCGGGGCATCAACCTCCAGGAGAAGTCCGACCTGCTCGAGGCCGCGGGCCATGAGAGGGCGGCGGAGCGGGTGGAGCGCGCCGGCGAGCGCGTGGAGAACCGGGGAGAGCGGCGCGGCGAGCGCGTGGAGACCCGGGGCGACCGCCGCGAGAAACGCGGCGAGCGCCGAGAGAAGCGCGGCGACCGCATGGAGCGCCGCAGCGAGCGACGCGAAAATCGCGGCGAACGCATGCAGCGCCGCGGCCGGCGCTGAGGCCGGCGGAACGGCGCCCCATGAAAATCCAGGAGTCCTGCCTGCTGTGCGGCTCCGGGTTTTTGTCGGAGCGCTGCACGGTGCCGGAGAGGGCGTGCGGGAAAGGCGAGAGCTTCAAGATATTGGCGTGCCCGTCCTGCGGGTTCATGGCCACCTCGCCCCAGCCTGAGGGCCCCGAATTGGCGGGCTATTATCCCGACGGCTACGCCCCGCATACCGCCTCCTGGCGGGGCCCGCTGTTCGGCGGCAAGCCCGTGCGCGACGCCCTCAAGCGAGAGGTCTTCCGGCTCTGGTACGGCTATTTCGGCGGGCCGCGCGGCGGCGCGCTCGAGGCGCTGGAGAAGCGGGCTCTCGGACCGCTGCGCTTCATCTGGCTCGTGCCGCCGGACTTCACGCCGGGCGGGCGCCTTCTCGACGTGGGCTGCGGCGCCGGGGAATACCTCGCCTTCGCCCGCGACCTCGGCTGGAGCGTCGTCGGGCTCGAGGCCAAGGCCGCCGCGGCCGAGGAGGCCAGGAGGACGTTCGGCCTCGATATCCGCGCCGGGACGCTCGACTCGCTGACGGCCGCGGACGGGCCCTTCGACGTCGTCTCTCTCTGGCACGTCCTCGAGCACGTCGCCGATCCCGACGCCGCCTTGAAGAGCGCGCGCCGGGCGCTCAAGCCCGGCGGCTACATCCTCGCGGGGGTGCCCAACGCCGGCTGCTGGGAGGCGGCCCTGCTCGGGAGCCATTGGCTTCAGTGGGATCCGCCGCGGCACCTGTGGCACTTCACGCCGGACACCCTCGCCGCCCTCGCCCGGCGCTGCGGCCTGCGCGTCGCCGATTGGCACACCTTGCCCGGCTCCGGGGACCTCGTGGTGTCGCTGCAGTTCGCCTTGCGCGACCGCGGCTTCTCCTGGGCCGCGGCCCTGCCCGGCTGGGGACTCCTGCGCCTGCTCCTGTGGCCCTACGGCTGGCTGGCGCGGGCGCGCAACGCGGGAGGGCGCCTGGTGGCCAGGCTCGAGCCGCTGTGACGACGCGCCCCCGGGTCAGCGTGCTCGTGATCAATTACAACTACGGACGCTATCTTCCGCGGGCGATCGAGAGCGTGCTCGCCCAGGACCTGGAGCCCGCCGACCTCGAGGTCATCGTCGTCGACGACGGCTCCACCGACGACTCCGCCGAGCGCGTCCGTCCGTACCTGGGGCGCGTCCGCTGGCTGACCCAGCCCAACGGCGGCCAGGTCAGCGCCTTCAACGCGGGCTTCCGCGAGGCCCGCGGAGAGTACGTGGCCTTGCTCGAGTCCGACGATTGGTGGGAGAAAGGCAAGCTGTCCAAGGCGCTGGCCGGGCTGGAGAAGGATCCCGAGGCGGCGCTGATCCAGCACTGGATGCTCCAGGTCGACGACGACGGCCGCCGCCTGCCGGGCTATTCCTATCCGCCGGGGCCGTCTCGCTTCAGCCTCGAGGACACCCTCGAGGGGCGCATACCGACGGCGGGGACGAGCTGCATCGTTTTCCGCGCCGAGCGCCTGCGGCCGTTCCTGCCTTTGCCATCCCGTTTCCAATACGGCGCTGATATCTGCCTGCGCCTGCTCGCCGCGACGATGGGGCCCATCGCCAACATCCCGGAGGTGCTGGGCTGCCGCCGCATCCACGGCGGGAACCTCTTCGGCGAAACGATCTACGACAGCCCGCGCAAGCTCGCGCAGGCGCTGCCTTTCCACACGGCGCTGATCGACTACCAGCGCGCCCAGGTCGAGAGGATCGGCCGCGCGCTCGATCCCGTGTTCGTGCGGCGCCTGGAGGGGGACCGCCTGCAGATGGAGCTGTTCCTTCACCGCTACAACGGGGATTATCCGCGCGCGGCCGGGGCCTGGCTCGCGCTCCTGCGGCATTCGGGCGCGAGGCTCTACACCGTCTTCAAGGTCCTCTCGCTTCTGATCGCGCTCGTCTCGCCGGCGTGGTACCTCGCCGCGCACCGCCTCTACGCCCGGGGGTCGAGCCTCAGGCGGCTGAGGCGGACGTTCTTCCCGGAGTAAGACGGCGCAGGACCTTCGCGAC
>JAMPYD010000420.1 GCA_023700845.1 Elusimicrobiota bacterium
ACGCGGGGCCGGAGGACGGCCGCGCCCCAATCGGGGAACCACGGCGTGCCGGCCTCGGGAAGGCATTCCGCGTAGGGCGCCAGCCGCCCGTCCGCCGACTCTCGGAAGGCGCGGCGCGGGTTCCAGCGGTCGTACGGCGAGACCGTCGCGGCGGAGTCGAGCGCGGGGTCGTCGAGCAGGGCCTGCACGCCCGCGTCGATGAGCGTCGTGTTGACCGCCCCGGTGTTCGCGAACAGGAGGACCAGCAGCTCGAGCTCGCCCTTCTCGGCCTTCAGGTCGTCGACGACCTGCCGGTAGCCGGTCAGCACGCGCGCCGTCTCGGACGGGTGCGGACCGTCCTCGGGCGAGCGGGGCGGATCGAGGATGATCGCGCCGAGCTGGACGGCGATGCGGCGGACCGGATCGGAGGACGTCTGCGCGTACATGCGGCGCGCGTGCTCGGAGCCTTTCGCGGCGAGCAGGGGATAGGCCGCGAGCGGGCGGCCGAGGACCTCGGCCTCGTTGCCCGGGAAGTCGATGCTGTCGTTCGGGTCGACGAGGAGCGCGCAGATCATGACGTCTTGACCCCCAGGGCCTCGACGGCGTCGAGCGCGGCGGCCGCGGTGGCGTCCCACGAGTGGCGCTCGACGGTGCGCACGCCCTCGGCGATCAGGCGCAGGGACAGGCCCGGCGTCGTGTTCAAGGTGATGATGTGCTCGGCCAGGCCCGCGGCGTCGCCCGGCGCGAAGAGCAGGCCGTTCTCGCCGTCGCGGATGAACTCGGGCAGCGCGCCGGCGCGCACGCCGAGCACGGGGCAGCCCTCGGACAGGGCGTGCAGCGCCAGGGAGGGAAAGCCCTGGCGGCCGGTGGGCTCGACGAACGCCTTCGCGGAGCGAAAGTACTCCATCTTCTTCGGATGGGGGAGCTCGCCGAGGAAGGTCACGCGCTCGCCGAGCAGCAGGGCCTGCGCCCGGTCCTTGAGAGCCGGAAGGGCCGGGCCGTCGCCGATCACGGTGACGTGGACGTCCATGCGCAGGCGCGCGACGCCGGAGAGCACGGTCTCGAAGCCGGGCAGGGCCGCCTCGTCGATGACGCCGGCGGTGACCACGGTGAATCCCCGCGCGCGCGAGGAGCGCACCGTCACGAGCGCGATCTGCTGGGCGAAGATCTGGTCGTACGCGTACGGGATGACGCGCAGGCGGGCTTCCGGCACGCCCCAGCCGGCGACGATTCCGGCCATGTGGCGGCTCGGCAGCAGGAGCATGTCCGCGTCGGCCGCCAGGCGCCGGACCTCGGCGAGCGCCTCGGCCGAAGCCCCGGCGTAGGACTCGATCAGGCGCAGGACGGCCGGCTTGCCGGCGGCCTTCGCCGCGATGAGCGCCGCCGGCTGGAGGCTGTTGATGACGACGGCGTCGCTGTCGAGCGCGAAGCCCTGCGACGAGAGCAGATCGGCGGCGGCCTTGCTCGGCCCGTTCGGGACCATCTGCATCCTCGCCTCGTGGCCGCGCGCGGGTGCGCGCTTGACGATCTCCCGGCAGAAGGCGTCCTCGCCGTTGGGGGACGTCGGGTCGGGGATCAGGAGAAGGCGCATTCAGCTCCGGGCCGCCGCGGCGGGGGTGGCGCGCAGGATCGTCGGGGGCAGCTGCCCCATCGAGTGTTCGAAGCGCTGGGCCGGGCGTCCCGCGTTGAACGGGATGCCGAGCGCCTTGCGCACGTCGCGCTCGACCTGGTCGCGGAGGTTCACCAGCTTCGCGGCGCTGAGGTGGTCGGTGTACACGTAGGCCTTGTAGCCGCCGTCGGGGTCGCCCTTGTAGTAGTCGGAGACGACCGTGTAGTCCACCTCGTAGCCGTACAGCCGGTCGCCGGTCTCGGGATAGGTGTAGACCCAGACGTTCTTCATCGTCGGGTGCTGGACCGCCCGGTCGTAGTAGGGAGTGCCGGGGTAGGTGGTGATGATCGTGACGTCGAAGTCGTCGGGCTTGGCCTCGAGCAGCCAGTCGCGCGTTTCCATGATCGTCTGCTCGGACTCGCCGGGGTGGCCGATCGACATCAGCGCCTTCACCTTCAGCCCGTGGCGCTTGGCGATCTCGACGCAGCGCGTGTTCTCGTCGCGGGTGGCGCGCTTGTTGATGTTCTGCAGGATGCGCGGCGAGCCGGACTCGAAGCCGGTGAGGATCCAGCGGAAGCCCGCGCGGTACATCGCCTCGGCCTGCTCATCCGTGAAGAGCTGCGACTTGATGAAGCCGCGCAGGCGCCACTCCACCCCCCGCCTCTTCTGCTCCGCGGCGATCGCGTTCATCAGCTCGACCATCTTCGGGTTGACGTTGAGCTCGTCGTCGTAGAGCATGAAGCCCTTCGTCCCGTAGGCGTCGGCGAGGTGGGCGATCTCCTTGACCACGTTCTCCGTGCTGCGCGTGCGCACGCGGCGCAGCATCGGCGACTCGCGCCCGCCGCAGAAGCCGCAGGCGAACGGGCAGCCGAGCTGGGCGATCAGGCTCATCGCGGGCACGCCGTCGATCGAGTAGTGATAGGTGGACGCGTCCACGAGGTGGCGCGCCGGAAACGGAAGCTCGTTGAGCTTCTGGTTGGTGAGGAACAGCGAGGACTTCGGGTCGTCGCCGTCGACGATCTTCGGCGCGCCGGGCTTGATCGCCTCGAACACCGCCTCCTCGCCGTCGCCCGGGACGAGGACGTCATAGGTCGCGAGCATCTTCTCCAGCGCCTTGGCGGCGCGGCCGGGGGCGTTGCGCGCGAGTTCTCCTTTATAGGCCGCGTTGATGAGGGTGATGTGGGGGCCGCCGAGGATGATCCGGGCGCCGGGCCTGGCGGCGCGCAGGGCTTGGGTGACCCGGAAGGCGGCCGGCATCTGGGGCGTCGTCGAGGTCAGGCCGTAGACCTCGGCCTTGCTCGTCTTCGCGTGGAGGCGGATGACCTCCTC
>JAMPYD010000018.1 GCA_023700845.1 Elusimicrobiota bacterium
CGGCGGCGCCGGACATCGCCAGGGCTCCGGCGGTCTCCACCGTCCCGCAGCGGTGGACCGCGCGCAGCGCGAACGTGTACGACGCGCTCGAGGTCAGAACGCCCGTGGTGTACGCCGTCGCCGACGAGGAGAGCGACGCGATCGGCGCGCCGTAGGACACCGTCCCGCTGCCCGCGTCCCAGTACAATCGGTAGCCGGTCACGCCCTCCGTCGGGGAGAGGCTCCAGGCCAGGCCGACCGTCCCCCCCGCGTTGGCCGCGGCGGTCAGGCCGGCCGGAGGGCTCGGGATCGTGTTGGCGGTGACGCCCGAGAACGCGGCGTAGGCCGTCGGCAAGCCGTCGCCGTTGACGTTGCGCACGCGGTAGTAATAGGTCGTGCAGCCGAGGAGGTCGGCGTCGCCGTAGGAGGTCACGGCGGCGACGGTCAAGGTCGAGAAGACGACCGCGTCGGTCGAGCGCTGGAGCTGGGCGACCGTCGAGGCGGGGTTTCCGTTGAGGGACCAGGACGCGACGATGGTCGTCGAGGTGACCGCCGTGCCGGTCCCCGTGGGGAGCGCGGCCAGCGTGTAGGCCGTCGCCGCGGCCGAGAGGGGGCCCGACCCGCCGATGTTGACGCCGGCGGCGCGCAGGCCGTAGGCCGTGTTCGGCGCGAGCGCGGTCTCCACGAAGGGGCCCGAGGCCGCGGAAGCGAGGAAGGCGTTGTCAGAGGAACGGAACAGGTTGTACGAGCTGGCGCTCGAGGCCAGCGGCCAGGTCCAGGTCACGGAGGATATCCCGAGGGCCGCGCCGACCGGGGTCCCGGGCGGGCCGGGAAGAGCCGGAAGGGGCTGGGCGACGACGGCGAGCGTCGAGGCGTACGCCGACGCGACGGACTCCGCGTTGATCGCGAGCACGCGGTAGTAGTGGGTCGCGGCCGGCGCCAGGCTCGCGTCGAAATAAGAGGTCGCGGCGGCGGAGAGGAGAACCCCGTATCCCGAGCCGGTCGAACGTTCAAGCCGGTATATCGTTCCCGCCGAATTGGCGCCCGCGCTCCAGCTCACGGTCGCGCTCGTCACATTCACGCCCGAGGCCGCGAGTCCGATCGGCACGGCCGCCAGGGTCGTTCGTGCCGCGGTCGACGAATCCACGGTTCCGGCGAGGTTGAACGCCTGGACCAGGAGAGGCCCCGACAGGGCGTTGCCTCCCAGCCCCGACTGAAGCCAGACGGTCGTGCCGGCGGCGAGATCGCCCGACATCGACACGGTGCCCGACAGGACCCGGAACCCCGATTCGTCGTCCGACGCGTCGTTCCAGCTCCACAGAATCGCGGAGTCCGACAGCGCCGCGCCCGCGAAGCCCGAGGGCGCCGCCGGCGTCGAGACGGCCAGGAGGGCGCCGGACCGCCGCCCCGCGCGCCCGCCGGCGTCGCGGACCACCGCGTCCCAGTAGCCCGTCGCGGCCCCGGCCAGATTCACGGTCCCGGTCAAGTTTTGGGGATCGGCGATCGCCACTCCCGAGGCGGCGATCTGAGTCAGCGGCAGGACCAGGAGCTCCGCGCTGTTGAGCGTCGTTCCCCCTCCCAGCACCTGGCAGCCTCCCGCGGCGAGGACTCGTCCGTTCTCGAGCACGACCGCGCCGGGATAGGCTCTCGCCCCGCCCGCCAGGGCGGGCCCGGGGCGCCATGCGTTGCGCGCGAGGTCGAAAATCTCCGTGGTGGCGAGCGCGGAGGAGGCGTTCTCCCCGCCGATGATCACCGCGTCGCCGTTGACGAAGACCATCGCGTGGGCGTAGCGCGGGGCGCCCATCGGCCCGGTCGCGGTCCAGGAGTTCGTCGCGGGATCATACACGTCCGCGGTATCCGTCGCCTGCGTCCCGCTTCCTCCCGACACGAGGACGCGGCCGTCCGGGAGCAGCCCGGCCTGGTGGTAGTAGCGCGGCGCGCCCATCGTGCCGGCCGCCGACCAGGAATTCGCGGCGGGATCGTACAGCTCGGCCGTCGTGGACGCGGCGGAGGCGCCGGTGTCTCCGGAGACCAGCGCCTTCCCGTTGCCGAGGAGGGTCATGGCCGGGAAGGACCGCTGGGAGGCCATCGCGGCCGCCGGCGACCAGGAATCCGAGGCGGGGTCGTAGATCTCGGCGCTGTTGAGCTTTCCGGCGCCGGTTCGTCCGCCGGCGGCCAGCACGCGCCCGTCGGGCAAGGTCGCCATTCGATGCCCCTGGCGGGCCTGAGACATCGACGCGACCGTCGTCCAGGTGCTCAGCGCGGGGTCGTAGATTTCGGCGGCGGCCACGACCGATCCGGAGTCGGCTCCGCCCGAGACCAGCACGCGGCCGTCGGCGAGCAGCGCCGAGGCGAATTCGTAACGGCCCTGCTTCAGGGGAGGGGCCGCCGTCCAGGAGCCGGTCGCGGGGTCGAAGATATCCGCCTCGGCGCGGCCCGCGCCCACGCCTCCGACCATCCCTCCCGCCAGCAGGATGCGGCCGTCTCGAAGCTTCGTGAGCTCTCCCTGCATCCGGGCCTGGGCGAAGGAGCCGGTCGCCGTCCAAACGCCCTGATCGGCGGGAGACCGCTCGAGCGACAATGAGGCTCCCGCGGCGAAGCCGCTCCCCGTCACGGACGCGAAAACGCTCGTCCCGGCGGACGCGGACGACGGCGTCATCGCGAGAACGTCGGGGCGGGCGGTCACGGGCAGCGTCACGATCGCGATCGTGGAGCCGTAGGCCGAGGCGCCCTGATCGGTGCTGATGGCGCGCACGCGATAATAGTAGGTCGACGCGGCGGACAAGGTCGAGTCGGTGAACCACAGCGACGTGCTCGACCGGCGCAAGGCGAAGGACGCTCCGGTCGAGCGCTCGAGTTCGTAGAGAGTTCCCGTGGAGTTCCCTCCCGTTCCCCAGCTCAGCGTCGCGGCCCCCAGGCCGACGCTCGCGGCGGCGAGGCCCGTGGGCGTGAAAGCGATCGTGCCCGGCCAGTCCACGAGCGCTCCGGGGTCGTTCTCGTAGGCGCCGCCCGCGCGGAGGCCGAAGGCCGCGCTCATCGTGACGCGCGAGGCCGGAGCGAGGAGCGCGGCGTTGACGTTCGCCGCGGCGGAGGCGTCGAAGCTCGCCGCCGTGACCGTCGCGACGAAGGTCCCGCCCAGGAAGTGGATCGCGGTCCCGCTCGAGGCGAGGCCCGCGAAGGCGATCGAGGAGATCGAGAGGGAGGCCGACTGGGTGGAGCTCCGCAGGCCGTGCGCGGCGCCGGTGACCGTGTTGCCCGCGAGGACGATCGTCCCCGAGCTGCCGTAGTCGAGGAAGATGCCGGGCCCGAGCGGCCCGCCGGCGAGCACGCTCGAGTCGATGACCGCGCCCTTCACGTTGAGGACATAGGCGGCGGTGGAGCCCTGGACGTACGAGCCGCTGACCGTGTTGGTCCCGGAGCCCGACATGAAGTACACGCCGGGATAGCCCGCCGCCCCGCTGACGACCGTGCTCAGGCTGATCGTGTTGTACGAGGCGGCCCCGCCGAACGCCGCCCCGAAGCCTCCCGGGTTGGAGATCACGCTCTGCGCGATCGTGTTGTAGGAGCCGTTCTGCAGGTAGACGCCGGACGGGTAAAGGTTGCTCGAGGCGCCGCCGACGATGACGCTTTGTGAGACGGAGTTGTAGGCGGAGCCGTTGAAGTAGGAGATGCCCGTCTCCTGCGGGTCGGCGATGTAGCACTGCGTCACGGTGTTGGAGGAGGCGACGTTGAACAGCAGCCCCTGGCGCCCCATCCCGTTGGTGACCGACATCGTCGTCTGGCTGATCGTGTTGAAGTTCGAGGTGCCGAGGTTGACGCCGACGCCCCCCGAAGCGGTCAGCATGCACCCGCTGACGCTGTTGTAGTGCGAGCCGGTGAAGCCGATCGCCGCCTGCCCGCCGGCGCCGGTCAGGACCGACGTGCTCTGGGAGATCGTGTTGTAGTTCGAGCCCGAGCGCAGGCTGATCCCGTCGACATACGAGTTCCGGACGTAGGTCTGCGCGATCGTGTTCGAGGAGGAGTTCGAGAGGTACAGGGCCGCGTAGATGCCCGTGCCGTTGTCGCAGGCGATCGAGGAGCGGGTGATGGAGTTCCCGTTCGAGTTGAGCAGCTGGGCGCCGACGCCGGGAAGGTTGACGAGGTTGACGTCCGAGATCGTGTTGGCCGACGCGCCCGTCAGGCGCAGCGCGAAGGCCCCCGACGCGTTCGCCGCCCCGGTGCTGTAGGACACGCTCGCTCCCGAGATGCCCGGCAGCCAGATCGCGGTCGCGGCGGCGGCCCCGACGGTGACGCTCGAACGCGTGATCGTCGTCCAGCTCGACGCGGCGATGCCCGCCGTCGCGATCTTGCCGCCCGCGTCCTGGACGTTCACGCTGCTGATCGTGACGAAGGCCGAGGAGACCAGGACGCCGTACGGGATCGCGGCCGTCGGGACGACGGCGAGCCCCTTCACCGTGACCGAGGCGTTGGCGATCAGGAAGGCCGCGGTCGAGGCCGCGGGCGGAGCGACGGCCGGGAACAGGCCCGAGGCGGGGTCGGCCATGATGGTGATGGGCCAGCCGTTGTTGGCGATGCCGCGGACCGTCACCTGCTCGGCGTAGGTCGCGCCGTCGCGGATCACCACGCAGGCGGGGCCCGCCAGGGAGGCGGGCAGGCCCTCGACCGCGGACTGGATGGTCAGATAGGCCTGGCCGGCGCCCACGTTGTTGGTCGCCGCGCAGCCCGGGTAGGCGGGGTTGACCGTGGCCGAGTCGTTGAGCCGGATGGTCCGGTACGCGCCCGAGGGGCTGGTGAACGAGTAGCCGGTCACGTAGAGGTAGGTGCCGGTGCCCTTCGCGATGCCGTAGGCCCGGTCGCTCGTGCCGCTGTCGAAGGTCCGGGAGGAGACGAAGGCGAGGCTCGGGTCGTACTCGAGGATCACCATGTCCTCGGTGGCCCCCCCGTAGCTGCCGCCGGCGACGACCAAGGTCGCGGTCCCGACGAACACGGCGGCGAAGCCGGCGTCGTACGCGGGCGTGTTGTAGGTCGCGACCGCCTGCTGAACGAGGTTGGCGTCGTACTTGACCGTCGTGAAGGCGTAGTTCGCGCCGCCGGGATCGGATTCCCCCGTCACGTAGACGTTCCCGGAGGGGTCCGTCGTCACGCCGTAGGCCCGATCCGTGGCGCCCGACGCGTCGTAGACGGCCGTGGAGAGCAAGGTCAGGGAGGAATCGAACTTGACCGTCACGTAGTTGTACGGAGCGCCGTAGCCGGTCACGATGACGTTGCCCGACGCGTCGAGCGTCAGCCCCCAGGGATGGTCGACGCCCGCTCCGCCGTACGTCGCCGAGGCGAGCACGACCAAGGACGGCGAGTACTTCACCACGCGGAAGTCGGTGCCGGTTCCCGTGCCCGTGGTCGAGGAATAGCCGGCGACGAAGGCGTTGCCGGCGCCGTCGAAGGCGATGGACGTGGCGACCGAGTCGCCGAGGCTGATCCCGGGGATGACGGTCGTCGCGACGGCCACGAGGTCGGGGGTGTACTTCTTGACGACCCAGTTCGTGACGGGCCCGCCGGTCACGCTCATCCCCACGACCCAGGGGTTGCCCGAGGGGTCGACGGCGACGTCGATGCCCCGGCCCTGGCCGGCGATGAAGGCCGCCGAGCTCAGGGCGACGCCCGCCGAGGAGAGCTTGACCGTCGTGCCGACGTCGTTGGAGTCGCCGGTGACGTAGATGAAGGGCCCGCCGGCGGTGATCGTGTCCACGGCGACCGACCTCGCCTCGTCGACGGCGGCGGTCTGGTACACCGCGCCGCTCGACACGGAGAAGTCGCCGTCGAAGGTCTGGGCGAGGGCGGCGCCGGGGGCCGACAGTCCGAGCAGGGCCAGGAGGATCGTCAACCGCGTCGGCGTGGCTCGCATCGGGGGACCTCCCCTGATATACCCCCGATACGGTCCGGACGCAAGTCCTAAAAAAGAAACTTTTGCTTAATTTATAAGGCTAATTAAGGTAATATCGCGGCTATTCGGAGACCGGCGTTTTTGGCTTGGCGAAGCCGGTCGTGAAGCTCTTGAACGAGGTGGATTTGAGCCCGGTCTTGCCCACGACGGCGTCGTCCATCCCTTTGCGGGAGTCCCCCGCCAGGGCCGCGACCCGGCGCTTGTGGGACGGGTCGGCGAGCCAGGCCCGCCATTTCTTGTCCAGGTCGGAGATCTTCTTGTATCGGTAGGTCAGCCACAGGGCGTCGGCGACGGGCTTGCCGTCGCGCAGGGCGGCGCACAGGCTCTTGAACTGCAGGCGGGAGTGCTTGCGCAGGAGAAAATGGGTCACCGAATAGGCCTGGATGTACCATTCCCCGACCGCCGCCTGGTCGTCGTGCAGGTCCTTGGTCGGCGTGATCTCGAAGAAGGCTTCCAGGTCGGGGAACTTCCGGGGCTCGACCATCGTCATCTGCTGGTACCACATCGAGGTCTCGGGTCGGTCGGGCGACTCCGCCTCCTCCAGCATGGCCAGGCCCTCGTTGATCCAGGAGGGCGGCTGGCGGCGCGCCTCCCGCCAGTAGCTGTCGAAGAGCAGATGGGTGGCCTCGTGGGCCATGACCGAGAGCATCTTGCGCGGGTCCTTCATCGTGGGCATGGCCACGGCCTTGCGGTCGTAGATGGCCAGGCCGTTCGACCAGGCCGGCGGCGCGAATTCCCCCGCCAGGAAGCTTTCCTGGTCCGAGTAGATGTACAGGTTGATCTTGTCCTTGGCCATCCACGGCGAGAACATCCCCAGGTCCATGCGCAGGCGGGAGTGGACCTTCTCCGAGCCCATGGTGAACCCGGCCGGCAGCCAGGAGGTCTGGTGGTTGATGACGAAGTGCGGGGTCTGGCTCTGGCGCCAATCCCAGCTCTGCCCGTCGCGGGCGGCCGCGGCCGGAACGGCCAGGAGGACGGCGAGAAGGGCCCCGCGCATGGTGTGAGAGTAGCAGAACATCGGGGACTTCGCCAGGCGCGGCCGGCCTAGGTCCAAAGCCTGCCCGTTTTCGATTGCCCCTCAGACGGCATTTTGGTAAAATGACAACCTCGTTTTAGAAAGTTAAAGCCTGACACCTCAGACGCGCGGAGAAATTAATGGCCACCATGCGGACTTTGTTCCTCAACCCCCCTTCATTCGAAGGCTTTGACGGAGGCGCGGGAGCCCGGTATCAGGCGCGGCGCGAGATCAAGTCCTTCTGGTATCCGACCTGGCTGGCCCAGCCGGCGGCCCTCATCCCCAACTCCAAGCTCATCGACGCCCCGGCCGACGACCTGACCCTCGAGCAGGTGCTCCAGCGCGCCCGCGGCTTCGAGCTGTGCGTCATCCACACCAGCACGCCCTCCTTTGATAACGACAGCAAGGTCGCCGAGGCCCTGAAAAAGCAGAACCCGGACATGCGCATCGGCTTCGTCGGCGCCCATGTGGCCGTTTTGCCCGAAGAATCGCTCAAAAACGCCCCCGTCCTCGACTTCGTCGGCCGGGAAGAGTTCGATTTCACCATCAAGGAAGTCGCCGAGGGGCGTCCCTTCGACCAGGTCGCCGGCCTGTCCTACCGCAAGGCCGACGGCGAGATTGTCCACAACCCCGACCGGATGCTGATCGACGACATGGACAGCCTCCCGTCCGTCCTGGACGTCTACAAGCGCGACCTCGTGGTGCCGAACTACTACATCGGCTACCTGAAGCACCCCTACCTCTCCCTTTATACGGGCCGCGGCTGCCCCGCGCGCTGCTCGTTCTGCCTGTGGCCCCAGACCGTCGGCGGCCACGTGTACCGCACCAAGTCCGCGAAGGCCGTCATCGCGGAGATGGCCCGGGCCAAGGAGATGTTCCCCGAGGTCAAAGAATTCTTCTTCGACGACGACACCTTCACGGCCGACCTGACCCGCGCCGCGGAGATCGCCAAGGGCCTCGGGAAGCTGGGGATCATGTGGTCGTGCAACAGCCGGGCCAACGTTCCCTTCGAGTACCTGAAGATCTTCAAGGACAACGGACTGAGACTTTTGCTCGTGGGCTACGAGTCCGGCAACCAGCAGATCCTGAACAACATCAAGAAGGGCGTGCGCGTCGACATCGCCCAGGAGTTCACCAAGAACTGCCGGAAACTGGGGATCGTCATCCACGGAACCTTCATCCTGGGCCTCCCGGGCGAGACCAAGGAGACGATCGAAGAGTCGATCAAATACGCCTGTGAATTGAACGTGGACACCATCCAGGTGTCCTTGGCCGCGGCCTACCCCGGCACCGAGCTGTACCGCCAGGCGATGACCAACAAGTGGTACGACGAGAAGACCATGGTGCGCAACGACGGCACCCAGGCCAGCGCGATCACCTACCCCCACCTCAGCGCGGCCGACATCGAGGCGGGCGTCAAGCGCTTCTACTCGAAGTTCTACGCGCGCCCCACGCCGATCATGCGCATGCTCGTCAGCATGGCGAAGGATCCCCTCGAGCGCCAGCGCCGGCTGCGCGAGGGCAAGGAGTTCCTCGACTACCTCCGCGGACGGCAGAAGCCGGCCGTGTCCCGCCTCGCCCCCGGCGAGACGAAGCACAAGGACCCGGTCGCGGCCTGATTCCGCCCGCCATGGAGTGGGAAATCCTCGGGCTGCTCATGCTGGCCGCCGCGGTGGCGGGAAGGGCCGTATTCTCGGCGTTCGCGCTCTCCTGCGGCGCGTTCACGCTCGCCTTCACCGTCGTGTCGGCCGTGTTCGCGCGCCGGTTCCTGCTCGCCCGCTCGGCCCGGAGCGCGGCGCCGCTGCCTCCGATCACCTTGATCAAGCCCCTCAAGGGCGAGGACGTGGACCTGGAGGAGAACCTGGCCAGCTTCTGCCGGCAGGATTACCCCTGCTACCAGATCCTGTTCTGCCTCGCCTCGCCCGATGATCCGGCCCTGGCGGCCGTCACGCGCCTGAAGAAGGAGTTCCCGGAGACCGACATCGAGGTCGTCGTCTCGAAGAGCCGCATCGGCTACAACCCGAAGGTCAACAACATGGCGAACGCGTATCCCTTCGCCAAGTACGACCTTCTGCTGATGTCCGACTCGGACATCCGCGTTACGCCCGGGTTCTTGCGGTGCATGGCCGCGCCCTTCGCGGACCCCTCCGTCGGCCTCGTCACCTCGTTCTATCAGGCCTCGGGCGCCCGCGGCCTGTGGGGCTGGATGGAATCCCTGTCGATCAACGCCCATTTCCTGCCCCAGGCGGCCTGCGCGGCTTATTTCGGCATGCGCTTCGCCATGGGCGCGGCGATGATGGTCCGCCGCCAGGCCTTCGAGGCGTCGGGCGCCTTCGCCAACCTCGCCGACCATCTGGCCGACGACTTCTGGCTCGGCGAGTCGGTGCGCGAGGCCGGCTGGAGGCTCGAGACGTCGGAGGGCTGCGTCGACTCGGTTCCCGGCATCGGCAGCGCGCTCGGGCACTTCAACCATCTGGTCCGCTGGGCGCGCACGATCCGGCTGTGCCAGCCCGCCGGCTTCTACGCCAGCCTGATCCAGCACGGCTTCTCCCTTCTGACCTTGCGCCTCCTCGTCCACGGGCCGGACCTGGCGGGCGCGGCTCTTCTGCTGGGCATCTGGGCGGCCAAGGCCGCCTCGGCGGCCTCGCTCGGCGCCGGCCTGGGCGGCCGCCAGCCGGCGCGGGCGCTCTGGCTCCTGCCGCTGTCGGAGTGGTTCTCCTTCGTCGCCTGGATCGGCGCCTGCGCGTCGAACACGGTGGTCTGGCGCGGCAACCTGTTCCTCGTCAGGGCGAAAGGTCAGCTCGTGCCCGCGGCGCCGGCGCTGCCCATCCGCCACGCGCTTCCCGTCGAGCCCTAGGACCGGAATGCGGGGCGCCCGGCGCTGGTTCACCCTCGGCATACTCGCCCTCGGCACGGCGACCTTTCTCTATCTCCTGTGGTCCTTCGGGCCGGCGCTCGTGTGGGAGCGCCTGCGCGCGTTCGGCTGGGGCTTCGCCGTCGTCATCCCCTTCCAGATCTTCGATCACATGCTCAACGCCATGGGCTGGCGCCTCGCCTTCACCGCCTCCGAGGCGAAAAAGGTCTCGTTTTGGGAGCTGGTGCGGGTGCGCGTCGGCGGGGACGGGGTCAACTACCTGACCCCGAGCGGCAACATCGCCGGCGAATTCGTGCGTCCGGGGATGCTCCGCTCGGCGCTCAGCCACGACTCGAAGGTGGCCAGCGTCGTCGTCGCCAAGGCCACCCAGTCGGTCGGGCAGGCCCTGTTCGTGCTGGTCGGCCTGATCTATCTGCTCAACGCGCGCGTCTACGCCTTCAAGGACGGCCAGGCGGGCTGGGCGGCGGCCGGGATGAGCGTCATCCTCTTCGGGGTGGCGCTGCTCGTCGGCCTGATGGCGGCGCGGCCGCCGGAGTGGCTCAGGGCCCGGTTTCCCGCGGCCGTGGAGAAGACCGAGCCCCTTCGCCGCAGCCTGCGCGATTTCCTGGGCCGGCATCCTCTGCGCCTGATCGGCTCGATTTTCTTCTTCATGCTCGGCTACGCGTGGGGCGCGGCCGAGATCTGGCTGATCTGCCAGTTCCTCGGCTTCCCGCTCAGCGCCGAGATCGCCCTGTGCGTCGAATTCCTTTCGAACGTCGTCGACTCCTTCGCCTTCATGGTGCCCGCGAAGATCGGCACGCAGGAGGCGGGCAAGACCGCGATCTTCAAGGGCCTGGGCATGGCGGCCGACGTGGGCTTCACCGTCGGCCTGATCCGGCACGCCCGCGAGATCATCTGGGCCGGCCTCGGCCTGGGGATGTACGCCGCTCAGCAGCGGGCGTTGGTCAAGAAGCCCGGCTGACGAGCTCGATGCCGTGCTCCTCGAGGGCGCGGCGCACCTTCGGGCTGAGCAAGGTCTCGAGCTCGGTGGTGCTCTGGTGGGTCGGGGAGGGCGCGTCGTCCGCGCGCAGGGATTCGTCCGTGGTCGGATGAAAGTACATCTCGGTGGTCCCTTCGGGCAGGCGGGCGAGCAGCCACAGCGCGTAGTCCTCCTTCATCAGGCCCGAGCGCAGGAGGCCCCAGGTCGCCGGCCGCTCCAGGTCCTCGGCCGCCGGTCCCACCCAGGCGCCCATGGCCCCGAAAACGCCCGCCAGGAGGGCCGTGCCGGGCCGCAGGGCCCCCGGGAATCCCTTGAGCGCCTCCCATTCACCGGAGGGAAGGCGCACGCGCGGGATGCCGTACTCGCGGGCCAGCCGGCAGACCGCGGGGAAGATGACGGGGTGCACGTGGACGTTGATGTGGCCGTCGATGTGCGTGGGAGTCACGCCGAGCTTCAGCAGGGCCTCGATCTGGGCCCGGATCTCCCCCTCGAGGCCGGCCCGGGCCTTCGAGTCGAAAAAATAGCGCGCGCCGGCCATTTCCGGCTTGTCCGCGCATAATTCGAGGTGCAGCCCCACCCCCAGTCCCGGGTTCTCCCGGGCGATGCGAGCCGCCTCGGCGGCGGCCGGACGCAGCACCATGAGGCTCGCGAAGCGCAGGATGCCCTCGCGGTAGGCCTTGAGGACCGCGGCGTTGACGTGAGGCGTGTCGCCGAAATCGTCGGCGGTGGCGATCAGGCGGCGTGTCACTCGGGGTCCGAGGATGTGATCGTGATAACGCAGGGGCCGGCAGCTGGGCCGGTGACGACGACCCGGGGCACCGCCGCGACGCCGGGGCAGGCGCAGTCGCACTGGTTGGCGCCCACGCCGCCTCCGGTGCAGGGGAAGTTGACGCTCGTCGAGCACACCGAGTTCGTCTGGTTCCAGTAGGTGAGAGCGCGCTGGAGCATGGCCTCCGCCTCCTTTCGGTTCTGGGCTCCCTTCGTCGCCCGGTCGACGGCGATGTAGTTCATCAGCACCATGCGCAGCAGGCCGGAGGCGATGAACGCGACGATGACGCCCGTGATCAGGACGTGGACCAGGACGGAGCCGCGGCGGTTCAGTTTAATCAATGGTGCTGGTGTACTGTTTCTGCATGGAGATTCCGAAATCGAATGTCGTGAATTTCACGACGGGTTCATTCGCCGTGGCGGTCTGCCGGCCGATCACGTAGCGCAGGCGCACGCCGCCGATGGTATCGTCGCGCAGGAATACGTTCGGGGCCCCGTTATACGCACCCGGTATCTTTTCAAGACGGAAGCCGACTACCTGGGGTTGCGTCCACGGCCCGGGCGGCGTCGCGGTGCAGGCCACGGGCACCGCGTTGCACGGACCGGGGGCGCCGGGGCAGGGGCAGTTGCCGTCGTATGAGAAGCGGCGAAGCGTGAATCCCGTCGTCTCCGGTGGTACGGGCGCCGCAGGGTCGACGCAGTACTGAACGACGGTGGAGACGCCGGTTGCGTCGAGCGGCCCTCCAGGCGGGCCGCCGGCCATTCCTCTCGACCAGTTCTTGCATATGACAATCGAGTCCGAGGCTTCGCCGTGGGTGTCCGGGGCGGCCAACACGTTGGCGTCCTCGATCTCTTTGGCCATGGCTTGGTAGCTGACCAGAGACCAGCCGGTGACCGTGCCGGAGCGTATGCCTTCCACCTGGCTTCGCGCCATCTGCGCGGCGATCGTCGCCACGCCGACCAGGACGAAAGAAGCCAGGGAGATCGCGATGACCAATTCGATGATCGAGAAACCCCGGGAATTCTTCACGGGTCCGTCCAGGTCGTCGTAATGCTCACCGCAGGCACCGGCCGACCATTGACCAATGTCGTCGCGTCGACGAAATATGTAACTCTGGCGTTCCAGGGAGGGCCTTCGAATGCGCCCATCACGCCGGTCAAGGTGTGCGTCCCCTGGGCCAGCGCGTAGCAGGCGCTTCCGCCGGGCGGAGTCGGGCAGGCGTCAACGATGCCGTTGCAGGTGATGCTCCAATTGTTTGCGGCGCCTCCGCAAGGACCCGGAATTACGGCGGTGCTCGCGGTGCCGGTCTCGGCGGTCACGTAGTTCTTCAGGAGCGCGGCGACCATCCGCGCGCCCGCCGCCGCCTTGATTTTGCTCTCCCCTTTGCTCCCGCCGGTCTTGACGGTGAGCGCCACGCTGAACACCGAGGTGACCATGATCGAGGTCAGCAGCATGGCGACCATGACCTCGACGAGGGTGTAGCCGCCTTCCCCGCTCGAAGCCTGGGCCGCCTTAATAGGTCGGTGCTGGCGCGCCGCCATAGCTGGAGATGACCCCCTGAGCGTCCTGCGCATAGCCCCACGCCGCATAAGTGCCGGCCTTGCGCTTGGCGCCGGCCGTCGCGTTGGCCCCGCCGCTCGCGCCGCATGCGCCGCCCGCGGGGCTGCAGGCGTAGAAGGTGTAGGGCTTCGAGCCGAAGTTCTGGTCGGCGAGGTATTTGCACCAGACCAAGGTGCACGCATTCGCAGGATTCTGATTGCAGGGGGTGGGCGCGGGTCCGCAGCCGGTGTTGGCGGCCGTCGGGAAGGTCGCGAATCCGCCCGTCCCGATGTAGCTGCCAGAATGATCGAGCGCGTACATCTTGTTCGTCGTGCCGATCATGTTGACGAGGGACACCGCGTCGTCGGCCTTCGTGGTCTCGACGCTCTTGAGGTACGACGGCACGGCGACCGAGGCCAGAATGCCGATGATCAGCACCACCACGAGGAGCTCGATGAGCGTGAAGCCGGCGCGCTTGTTGATCATTATTTCCCCAGGCTCGAGAGTTTGAAGACGGGCAGGAAGACGGCGAGCACGATGACGCCGACGAGCATGCCGATGCCCACGACCATGATCGGCTCGATGATCGCGTTGAAGCTGCGGGTGAACTGCTCGATCTGCTCCTTGTAGAACGAGGACAAGGTGACGAGCATGTCGGGCAATTTGCCCGACTCCTCGCCCATGAACATCATCTCGGTCACGAGCGGCGGGAGCGCGCCGGTCTTCTTGAAGGACTGGGAGATGGACTTGCCGCCGGCGACGTCGGCCTTCACGGAGGCGAGGACGCGCCGGAAGATGATGTTGTTGGCGAAGACGCCCTCCAGCACGGAGATCGCGTTGAGGATGCTGACGCCGGACTCGATCAAGGTCGAGAGCGTGGTGAGCATGCGCTCGATCATGATGTTCTTCAGGAAGTCCCCCACCAGGGGCAGGCCGAACAGCAGGGCCCACTTCGTCTCCTGCCCGGATTCCGTCGAGGTGTAGGCGTTGATGAGGAACCAGAGCGCGACCAAGGTGAGGATCAGCGCCCCGAGGTGGTGGACGAGGATGTTCGAGACGACGATGATCGCGGCGGTC
>JAMPYD010000421.1 GCA_023700845.1 Elusimicrobiota bacterium
CGGGCGCGCGCTCCTGGCGGCGGGGCTCCGGCGCCCGCTCCTGGCGGCGCGGCTCGGGACGGCGCTCGGGCGGCCGCGGGGCGGAATTGCGCACGGGCGCGCGCTGCGGCGCGCGGGCCGGGGCCGACGGAGCCGGCGCGGGCGAGTCGGGGCCCCAGCGCTTCTCGGTCAGGCGGACCTTGGCGGGCTTGACGCCCATGCCCATGAAGCCGGTGGAGCCTTCCTGCAGGACGGTGATCTCGACCTGGTCGCGGCGCAGGCCGCTCTTGCCCAGCGCGGCCTCGACGGCGTCCTTCACGGTGCGGCCTTCGGATTCGATCGGTTCCATTTGTTTATCCTCCGGGGGAGCTTAGGCCTCGAGCTGGTCCTTCAGGGCGACCTGAACGACCGTGCTGACCAGGCTGTTCGTCAGCCAGTACAGCACGAGGCCGGACGGGAAGTTCATGAACATGAACGTGAAAATGAGCGGCATGAACATCATGACTTTCTGCTGGGCGGGATCGCCGGCGGGCGGGTTCATCTTGCTCTGCAGGAACATCAGCGCTCCCATCACGATGGGCAGCACGTAGTAGGGGTCCTTCGCCGACAGGTCCTTGATCCAGAAGATCCAGACGGCGCCGTGCAGCTCCCACGAGTTGCGCAGGGCGTTGAACAGCGCGATGAAGATCGGCATCTGCAGGAGCATCGGCAGGCAGCCGCCGAGCGGGTTGGCGCCCTTCGTCTTGTACAGCTCCATCGTCGCCGCGCTGAGCTTCTGCGAGTCGCCGGCGTACTTCTGCTGAAGCTTCGCGATCTCGGGCTGGAGCTTCTTCATCGCGCCCGCGGCGCGCAGGCTCTTCCACGTCAGCGGGAAGAGCACGACCTGCAGGATCAAGGTCAGGGCGAGGATGGCCCAGCCCCAGTTGCCCGTCAGGCCGTACAGCCATTCGAGCGCCTCGAGCATCTTGCGCCCGATCCAGGCGAAATAGCCGAAGTCGATGGAGCGCTCGAGGCCCATGCCGTAGCGGGACAGCCACGTGTGGCCTTTCGCCCCGAGGTAGTACGGCACCTCCCAGGTGAACGACCCGTTCGGCGGGATGCTCACGGGCTTGGCCGTCAGCGTGACCTTCGGCGGCAGGGCGACCTTCGCGGCGGAGAAGTGCTCGGACGACGGCAGCAGGGCCGCGAGGAAGTAGCGGTTGTCGATGCCGATCCACCGGTAGGGCCCGGCGTGCGTGCCTTCCTTGAGGGTCTCGATGCGGCCGTTGAGGCCCTTGGCCGCCGGCGTCAGCGCGAGCGCGCGCTGCAGGTCCGCGTTCTCCTTCTTCTCGGTCTCGATGGTGTCGAGG
The DNA here is from genome assembly GCA_023700845.1 of Elusimicrobiota bacterium. GTDB lineage: Bacteria > Elusimicrobiota > Elusimicrobia > UBA1565 > UBA9628 > GWA2-66-18. The sequence continues at coordinate 1,329 of JAMPYD010000421.1, forward strand.
CCGGGCCCGGCGGTCAGGGTCCATTCGCCCGCGTCGATCGCGCGCCGGGTCGGGTTCAGCGCGACCACGCGCACGCGCGGCAGCACCGTGCCCTCTCCGGGCAGGAATTGCTTGGTGATCTTCAGGCCGTCGGCCCGCGTCGCGTTGTAGACGATGCCGTTCTTGACCGACGCGTCGCGCTTGAACTCGAGCTCCGGGAACGTCGCGAACAGGCCCTCGTCGGGGTTGGGCACGAGCTCGACGCTGCCGAGCGGCTCGGGAAACAGGAAGCTGACGATCGCCGCGCCGCGCGGGTGGATCTTGGCGACGGCTTCCCCGAGCTTGACCTCGTCGGCCGCCGCGACGTCGAGCTTCTCCGGAGCGGCGGACGCGGCGGCGGCGGGCGCGGGGGCCGGCGCCGCGGATGCGGCGTCCGCCGGCTTCGCGGCGGAAGGCTTCGCCCCGGGCGCGACGGCGCCCGCGAGGGGCTTCGCCGGCTGGGGGTTGAACCGCTTCTCCAAAAACCCGAACCACGCGGCGTAAACGGCGACGGAGAGCGAGACGGCGAGCAGGAGGTTTCGGTCCATGGGTTATCGGGGGAGCGGCACGGGATCGTGGCCGCCGGGGTGAAAAGGATGGCATCGGAAAACGCGCAGCGCGGAGAGGGCCAGCCCTCTCCAGGCTCCGTGGGCGGAGACGGCTTCGTGCGCGTAATCGCCGCAGCTGGGATAAAAACGGCACGCGGCGGGAAGCCACGGCCGGATTCCGGCGCGGTAGAGATCGAGCAAGGCGATCAGGATCGGCTTCATGGGCGCAGAAGCCCGGCTTTCCGCCAGAGGTCGAGGATGTCCCTCTCCGCGTCGGCCCGCCCCTTCCAGGGGCAGCCCGCGCGCGGATAGGCGACCATCTCGACTCCCGGCCGGAGCTCCGAGCGGCGCAAGCGAAAGGTCTCGCGCAGCAGGCGCTTGAGGCGGTTGCGCCTGACGGCGTTGCCGACCTTCGCGCTCACGGAAAGCCCCAGACGGGGCTCCCCCTCGGAGGCGTCGACGCGGTGCCACAGGATGAGCGCGCGCCCGACGATCTTCCGTCCGGACTGGAAGACCCGCCGGAACTCGCTTCGCTCCTTGAGGCGCGCGTCGTCGCCGAAACCGGACGGCGGCGTCAAGCCTTCTTCTTGATTAAGGTGACGCGGCCTTTCGCGCGGCGGCGGTTGAGCGTCTTGCGGCCGCCGGGCGTCGACATGCGCGCGCGGAAACCGATCTTCTTGAGGCGTTTGCGATTATGCGGCCGGTATGTAGGGAGCATTGAAGGGCTAGTATAGGAAAAATAAGGACGAGACGGCAACGTTGATATGGGCGGGGGCGCTTGTTTTTCGTCGCGCGGCGGTCGGCGTAGGAGCTTTGAGCGCGACGACGGCTACGGAAACGGAAACGGCAACGGCAACCGCAACGGCGAGGAAAACGGACTAGAGGCGTGGGGCTCAAGCTGATGTGGTCAGGGCGACGGAGCGATGTCCGACGGGGCGTGGGTCTGACGCGGCCATGGTCTTGATAGCCGCGTCTGACCCGAGCGCGGCTCAATGCCGCGCGTCCCCG
>JAMPYD010000019.1 GCA_023700845.1 Elusimicrobiota bacterium
AAGGTCGCCATCGGATGCGCGTCGCGCGGGAAGCCCTCGTAGAAGTGCTTCATGTCCTCGTGGAGCATCGTGTGGCGCGTGATGTTCGTGGTGAACGCCTCGAGCTCCTTCTTGTTGGGCAGGCGGCCGTAGATGAGGAGGTAGCTGGTCTCGACGAAGGTGGAGTGCTCGGCGAGCTGTTCGATGGGGATGCCGCGGTAGCGCAGGATCCCCTTCTCGCCGTCGAGGAAGGTGATCGCGCTCGTGCAGGAGCCGGTGTTCATGTAGCCGTTGTCGAAGGTGATGTGGCCGGTCTTGGCGCGGAGCTCGGAGATGTCGATGGCGCGCTCGCCCTCGCTGCCCTCGACGATCGGCAGCTCGATCTCCTTTCCGTCCAGCTTCAGAATCGCGGTCTTGGCCATGTCCTTGCTCCTCTCCGGCTTGATCGGGGCGGCTTTCTCGGTGGGTATCATAATATTTATCTCTCTCGTGTTCACTGAGGCATCAAAACTAAGCAACAAAACGTCCTCAGCGCGATATCGCCCACTTCGGATGGCCGCATCGTTGCATGCGCTACGTGGAGGGCTCCAAAAATGGACACATTTAGAACGCGAAATCACAGCATCTTCCTCGCCGCGGCCGCCTGCCTCCTGGGCGTGTTTCCGCGCACCGCCGCCGCCGCGCCGGCGGAATCCTGCGTCGAGTGCCACAAGGACGAGAAGTTCCGCGTCCAGAACAAGAAGATCTACGATTACTACCAGGAGTGGAAGGGCTCCGCGCACGACCTCGCCGGCCTGTCCTGCACGGCCTGCCACAAGGGCGACCCGGCGAAGGCCGGCAAGGACGCCGCGCACGTCGGCATCGTCCCTCAAAGCGACCCCGCCAGCCCGTTCCACTATAAGAACATCCCCGCGACGTGCGGCGGCTGCCATCAGCCGGTGCTCGAGCGTTTCGCCAAGAGCCGCCATTTCGCGCAGCTCGAATCCACGGGCCTCGGCCCGAACTGCATCACCTGCCACGGCGCCCTCAACGCCCGCGTCTACGCGACGACCATCGTCGAGCGCGCCTGCTCCAACTGCCACAACGCGAAGAGCAAGAACCACCCCGAGGTCATCGGCCAAGCCCAGGAGATCCTCGCCCGGCTCAACCACGCCAACGGCTACCGCAAGGGGCTCAAGTTCTACTACAAGTCCGTGAAGAAGCCCGGCGCGATGGCCAAGGTGGACAAGGCCTACACCGACACGATCGACTTCTGGCACGAGTTCGACTTCAAGAAGCTGGGGCCCCGCTCGCAGGACCTCCTGGCCGAGCTCAAGAAGCTGTACCTCGAGGCGCACAAGGCGGAGGCGGGCAAGGCCGATGGGCGCTGACCCGAAGAAGCTCCCGCTCTGGCTCGCGGGCGCGTGCGCCGGCGCGTTCCTGCTCCTCGCCGCCGTCTTCGCGCTGAACGTCGTCGGCGACGCCCCCCCGCGCGACGAGATCCCCAAGCTCAACCCCGACTACGCCGACACGGCCACCGCGCGCAAGGTGCGCAAGGAGATGACCTTCGACGGCGCGCCGTGCTCGTCCTGCCACGAGGGCGTCGACGCGCTGCAGGGCGACCCCAAGGAGAAAGGCGTCTTCCACGAGGCGATCGAGATCAAGCACGGCCGAAACCAGCACTGCTTCAACTGCCACAACCGCAAGCAGCCGGCGGACTTCTCCGACTTCGACGGCAGCCCGATCAAGCTCGCCAAGGTCGAGATGCTGTGCGCCAAATGCCACGGCACGCACTACCGGGACTGGCTGAGCGGCGCGCACGGCCGCCGCAGCGGGCACTGGGACGCGGCGAAGGGCGGGCCGAAGCAGACGGTGTGCATCGCCTGCCACAACCCGCACTGGCCCGTGTTCAAGGCGATGACGGCCGCGCCGGCGCCCCACGTCAACCCGCGCACGCGCAAGGCCGCCGGCGACGGCCACGGAGGGCACTAGCATGAGCGAAGAGCGGAAGCCCGACGCGGCCGGCGGCGAGATCTCCCGCAGGGCCTTCCTGGCGGCGGCCGCGGCCGCGGCGGTGACGGCGACGGCGGCGGCCCTGGCGCCGATGAAGGACATCGCCGACCTGCCCTCGCTCGAGGAGTTCCTGCGCAAGCACTACAAGGAGCTCACGCCCGAGGACAAGAAGGCCATCCTCGCGCGCATCGCCGAGCAGGTGAAGACGAAGTACGGCGTGACGCCCAACGTCACCGACCTCCCCCCCTTGGACGGCGTCGAGTTCGGCTACGCCCTCAACATCGGCCGCTGCGTCGGCTGCCGCAAGTGCGTGTTCGCCTGCGTCGACGAGAACAACCAATCGCGCAACCCCGAGATCCAGTACATCCGGGTCCTCGAGATGAAGAAGGGCTCGATCGACGTGGAGACCTCGAACACCTCCTACGAGGGCGAGGTCCCCAAGAAGGACTCCTATTACATGCCGGTGCAGTGCCACCAGTGCCGCAAGGCGCCCTGCGTGAAGGCCTGCCCCGTCGAGGCCACCTGGCAGGAGCCCGACGGGGTGGTCGTCATCGACTACAACTGGTGCATCGGCTGCCGGTACTGCATGGCCGCCTGCCCCTACGGCGCCCGGCGCTTCAACTTCGAGGCTCCGCAGCTCTCGGCGGAGGAGGTCAACCCGGAGATGGGCTACCTCTCCAACCGCCCGCGCCCCAAGGGCGTCGTCGAGAAATGCCACTTCTGCCTGCACCGCACCCGCGCCGGGAAATACCCGGCCTGCGTCGAGGTGTGCCCCACCGGCTCGCGCAAGTTCGGCAACCTGCTCGACCCGGACAGCGAGATCTCCAACATCCTGCGCAACAAGCGCGTCTACGTCCTCAAGGAAGAGGTCGGGACGCTGCCGCGCTTCTACTACTACTTCGACATATGACCAACGCCCTCAAGGACTATCTCTTCTTCGTCGGCCGCTGCGCGCGGGAGACCATCCACGGCGACTGGCGCTACTTCCTGTGGATGACGGCCCTGACCGCCGTCGCCCTCCTGGGCCTCAACGCCTACGCCAAGCAGTTCGTCATCGGCCTGAGCGTGACCGGCATGAGCGACCAGGTCTCCTGGGGCCTCTACATCGCCAACTTCACCTTCCTGGTGGGCATGGCGGCGGCGGCGGTGATGCTCGTCGTGCCGGTCTACATCTATAAGGACGAGACCCTTCACGATGTCGTGATCCTCGGGGAGCTGCTGGCCGTGGCCGTCATCATCATGTGCCTGCTCTTCGTCACCGTCGACCTCGGCCGCCCGGACCGCTTCTGGCACATGATCCCGGGCATCGGCAAGTTCAACTGGCCCATCTCGATGCTCAGCTGGGACGTCATCGTCCTCAACGTCTACCTCGTCCTCAACGCCCACATCTGCGGCTATCTGGTCTACATGGTCTATCTCAAGCGCAAGCCCGCCCCGCTGTGGTACATCCCCTTCGTCTTCACCGCCATCGTCTGGGCCTTCAGCATCCACACCGTGACCGCGTTCCTGTACGTGGGACTGGGCGGGCGCCCCTACTGGAACTCGGCCATCATCGCCCCGCGCTTCCTGGCCTCGGCCTTCACCGCCGGCCCCGGCTTCCTGATCCTCACCTTGCAGATCATCCGGCGCGTGACCAAATACCGCATCGACGACAAGGCGCTCCTGATGCTGCGCAGCATCGTCCAGGTCTCGATGATCATCAACGTCTTCCTGCTGTTCTGCGAGCTGTTCAAGGAGTTCTACACCGACTCCGCGCACGTGGCCTCGGCCAAGTACCTGTTCTTCGGCCTGCACGGCCACTACGGCCTCGTGCCGTGGATCTGGACGGCCATGGTCCTCGACCTCGTCGCCCTCGTCCTGCTCATGCTCCCGCAGTCGAAGAGCCTCAAGTACCTCAACCTCGCCTGCGGGCTCGCCATCGTCGGCATCTGGATCGAGAAGGGCATGGGCCTGATCATCCCCGCCTTCGTCCCGAGCCCCCTCGGCGAGATGGTCGAGTACTTCCCCACCCTCAACGAGTGGCTGATCTGCGCCGGCATCTGGGCGTTCGGCATGCTCCTGTATACGCTGTTCCTGAAGATGACCATACCCGTGCTCACCGGCGATCTGACGCCGACCTCCCCCGCGCCCGCCGACTAGAGCTTGTCGCGGGCCTCGGCACGCGGTACAATCAGGCATCGAACTCGGCGAACCGGAGCTGGCCCTCGGACGCAGGATCATCGAGACCTGCCGCGACCTGGAAAGGCGCGGCCTCAACCAAGGGTCCTCGGGGAACGTCAGCGCGCGCCTGGCCCCGGGCTCGGACGCCTTCCTCATCACGCCGACCGCCATGCCCTACGACGTGATGAAGCCCGAGGACATGGTCCGCATGCGTCTCGACGGGTCCCACGCCGGCCGCCGCGAGCCCTCGAGCGAGTGGCGCTTCCATCTCGACATCTACCGGACGCGGCCGGAGGCCGGCGCGGTCATCCACACCCACAGCGGCTATTCGACGACCCTCGCCTGCCTGCGGCGCGAGATCCCGGCTTTCCACTACATGATCGCCCTGTTCGGCGGCAACAGCATCCGCTGCAGCGAGTACGCGACCTACGGCACCCAGGAACTCTCGAACCACCTGCTCAAGGCCCTGGAGGACCGCGGCGCCGCGCTGATGGGCAGCCACGGCCTCGTCGTGCTCGGCCCGTCGATCGAGCGCGCGCTCGCGCTGACGGTGGAGGCGGAGACGCTCGCGATGATGTACTGGCGCGCCGCGCAGATGGGCCAGCCGCGCCTGCTCTCCGACCCCGAGATCGCGCGCGTCAAGGAGAAGTTCGCGACCTACGGCTACGGCCCGGCGAAATAAACACGGGGCGGCTCGGATCGTTCGTTTATCTTGAGATAAACACGCGCCGCGCGCGGCTCAGGGGATCACGAACATGTACAGGAAGTCGGCGCCGGCCTCGCCGAGCTTGGCGTAGTAGGCGGAGTCGAACTTCCCTTCCGAGGTGAGCTGGGCCACCTGGCCGATGTTGTCGGTGCCGCTGAGGATCCACGGACCCCACCAGGCGGCGGTGGCGCCCATCTGGACGCCGCGCACGGCGGTCAGCGCGGCTTTGGCCCCGATCGCGCCCGAGGCCAGGGCCTGCGAGCCTTTGAGCGCGACCACGGCCTCGCCGGCGCCCAGCGTCACCCACAGGATGGGGTTGGCCACGCCCTCGGCGACGGCCTCGAAGGTCCCGGCCGCGACGCCGCCCGCCTTCATCGCCGCCGAGCGCCAGCCGTCGAGGTCGGCGGAGGCCGCGATCATGCGCTTGCCGTAGGTGCTCGCGCCGTAGCCGTCGCGCAAGGTCGCGACCGCCTCCTTGTCGGAGACCGGCGCGTCGAGCGTCTGGCGGCGCAGCTCAGGCGCCAGCGGGACCAAAGACGCGTCGAGGCCGCGCCGGCGGTTCTCGTCCACCTTCCCGTACAGGGTCCGGCGCGCGCCGGGCGTCAGCCGGTCGAGGTGCTTGCGGTCGTCGGCGAGGAGGTTGACCAGGGGATTCTTCGCGTAGGAGCCGCCCGCCTCGAGGCTGTACATGTCGGAGCCGGCGAGGTCGGCTAGGAGGATCTGAGGCGCGCCGATCACCGAGGTGTAGATGCTCGCCGCGACGTCGTCGCAGAACTTGAGCGTCGGGCCCACGACCGGGGCCTTCATGACCTTCTCCCCCGTCCGGCCGAACCAGGACTGCCCTTCCTTCACCGCGGTCTTGACCTTTTCCTTGGAGACGACGGACCAGGCGCCTTCCCGCCAGACCTTCGCCGTCGCCCAGGACGATTCGACCTCGTCCTTGCGCTTCCACGGGCCCCAGCCCTTCTCCTCGGTCTCCCCGACCAAGGACCAGTCGAGGCGGCGGCCGTCGTCGCCGTACTCGCGCCAGTAGCCGGGATGCTTCTGCGTCGCCTCCCCGTTCCTGTCGATCTCGATGGCGCCCATCACGATGAAGGCCATGCGCGCCGGCTTGCCGTCGCGAGAGGTCCCGGCCAGGAACTGGCCGAGGATGACGCGGCGCCCGCCGTCGGCGCGCTCGAAGATGAGGCGGAAATGGTTGCGGCCGTCGGCGCTCAGGCGGACGCCGGTCGCGTCCGCGGGGCGGTACTCCGCGATGTCGCGCAGGAAGGCGCCGAGCTGCCGGGCCGAGGCGCCGTCCGCGTCGGGCTTGCGCAGGGCCGCGAGCAGCTCGCGGGCGATCTTGAGGGCGAGCGTCCCGCGGGCCCCGGCGTCGCCGGCGCGCAGCAGATCGGCCACGCCCGCCTCGTGGGAGGTCGGGGTCGCGAGTATGCGGGAAGGCGGGACGGCCGGCGCGGCCGGAGCGGCGGCGGCGCGGACCGGGGCGAAGACGGACCCGGCGCCGCGGTCGCGGGAGCCGTCGAAGAAGGAAGCCGCGGCGTTCGGCGAGACGGAGGCGAGCAGGTCTTCCGCGGCCGCCGCGGGGCGGCCTTCCACGGGCCGGCCGGCGACGGGGCCCGCGGCGACGGGGCGGGCGAGGATGCGGCCGAGCAGGACGCGCACGCGCTCGAGCTCGGCCCGGACCTTGCCGGGCTCCTGCAGCGGCGGGACGCCGGCGTTGAGGCGAGCCTCGAGCGTCGAGAGCCCCGCGGCGACGACGTCGAGGCGGGCGGGGCGGCGGCCGTCGAGGTGGAGCTGGAGCTCGCGGCCGTAGGCCTCGAGCTGGGCCAGCGGCGCGACCGCGGCGGCGGCGGGAAGCCGGAAGGCGGCGACCGGGACCTGCGCGGCGGCGGAGCGGGGAAGGGCGGAGCCGAGCAGCGACAGCGAGAGGAGGAGCCTGATCTTCGAGGCTGACCGTCCTGATCTCGCCATGCTTTCAGGATAGCCCCGTCAGGCCCAGGCCGTCAGGGCCCTAGGGCATGGGCCCCGGTGGGCCCAAAGGCCTAGGCCGCGGGAGGCCGCCCCGGGAGCATCTTGAGCACCTGCTCCGATAAGGTCAGGATGTTGAAAGGCTTGGCGATGATGCCCGCCGGGCGCAGCGAGCGGTACAGCGCCAGGGCGGCGGGGTCCGCGGCGGCGGACAGGAAGATCACGGGGATGTCCTTGGTCCGCTCGCCCAGGCGGAGCTTCTCCAAGGCGCCCGGGCCGTCGAGGACCGGCATCATCCCGTCGAGGAGGATCAGGTCGGGCGGGTCGGCCTCGGCCAGAGCGACGGCCTGCGCCCCGTCGGACGCGCAGACGACCGTGTGGCCGCCTTTCTTCGTCAGCGCGATCTCCGCGACCTTGAGCATCGTGGCGTCGTCGTCGGCGACGAGGATCCTCACCGGGCGGCCGCGGTGCGGCGGCGGAGGATGGCCTTCAGGCGCGCGGTCACGATCGAGGGCCTGAACGGCTTGGTCACGAAATCGTCCGCGCCGAGGCTCAGCGCCTGCTCCTGGCTCTTGTCGTCGGAGCTGGCGGTGAGGATGAGGATCGGCAGGTCGACGAGCCCCAGGCCCTGGCGCAGGCCCTTGATGACGCCGTAGCCGTCGAGCTTGGGCATGTCCAGGTCGAGCACGAGCACGTCGGGCGGGTTTTCCCCCGCCTGCGAGAGCGCCTGCTCCCCGTCCGCGGCCTCCTCCACCGCCCATCCCTCGGCCTCGAACGCCTTGCGCAGGATCAGCCGGATCGCCTTGTCGTCGTCGCTCAGCAGGATGCGCGGGGAGGCCCCCCGCGCGGCCGACCGGACGGGCGGCGGGGCGGCCTCGGCCGGGGCCGCGGCGGGCTCCGGCGAGCCGGGCTGCTCGGCCGCGGAAATATAAGGGAGGATCTCCTCGTAGGTCGTGTCGCCCTCCTGGACCCGGCGCAGAGCGTCGGCGCGCAAGGTGTGGAGCGCTCCGGCCTTCAGCGCGGCGCGCCGCAGGTCCGACTCGCCGTCGCCGGCGACGATGCGCTCGCGCAGGGCGTCGCCGATCTCGAGGAACTCGACGATGAGCAGGCGTCCCTTGTAGCCCGTCTGCTCGCATTTCGCGCAGCCGGCGCCGGACCACTGCTTGGGCTCGAGGCCCTGGGCCTTGAACGCCGCGCGCAGCCCCTCGTCGAGCTCGCCGTCGGGGCGGGGGCGGCGGCAGTCCTTGCAGGCGCGCCGCACGAGGCGCTGGGCCGTGATCGCCAGCAGGCCCGAGCCGACCTTGAAGCGCTCGATGCCCATGTCGGAGAGGCGCGTGAGCGCGGCGACCGTGTCGTTGGTGTGGAGCGTGGTCAGCACCAGGTGGCCTGTCAGCGCCGCCTGGAAGGCCGTGACCGCGGTCTCCTGGTCGCGGATCTCGCCGACCATGATGATGTCGGGGTCCTGGCGGAGGACGGAGCGCAGCACGGAGGCGAAGGTCAGGCCCTGCTTCTCGCGCACCTGGACCTGGTTGATGCCCTCGAGCTTGTACTCGATGGGGTCCTCGACGGTGACCAGGTTGGAGTCCGGGCTCTTGAGCCGGTTGAGGACGGAGTAGAGGGTCGTGGTCTTGCCGGCTCCCGTCGGCCCGGTGACCAGGACGATGCCCTGCGAGAGGAGGCAGCAGGCGTCGAGGCGGGCGGCGATCTCCGGACTGAAGCCGAGCTGCTCGAAGGGGACGGACGCCGCGCGCGGATCGAGCATCCGGATGACGATCTTCTCCCCGAAGTTGGTGGGCAGCACCGAGACGCGCAGCCCCAGCTCCACGCCGTCGACGCGGATCTTGGCCCGGCCGTCCTGGGGACGCCGGTGCTCGGCGATGTCCAGCTCGGCCATGATCTTGATGCGGGAGACGATGGGGCCGGTCCCGATCGCCCGAGGCACCGTCAGCACGGGACGCAGCAGACCGTCGATGCGCAGACGGACGTGGGTGGAATGCTCGTCGTGCTCGATGTGGATGTCCGAGGCGCGCATGCGGGCGGCCCGGGACAGGACCGCGTTGACCAGGTCGACGACGGGGGTCTCCACGGCCTCCTCCCCCTCCGCGGCGCGCGGCGCGTCTCGGCCGCCCTCGATGATCTCAACCTTCGCGTGCTCGTCGAGGCGCCCGACGAGTTCGCCGAGCAGCGCCTCCGGACGGTAGAACTCGTCGATCAGGGCCACGACCCGCTCCGGGAGGCAGTACAACGGCGCCGGCACGCGCCCGGAGACCGCCTGCACGTCGGAGAGCGCGTCGATGTCCAGAGGGCTGGACGTCGCGATCTCCAGGGTCTCCCCCCGAAGGCGCAGCGGCGCCAGGCCGTGGCGGCGGCAGACCTTCTCCGGGACCAAGGACACGGCGAGCTTGTCGGCCTCGACGGGCTCGTCGCCGAGCCAGCCGAAGCCGTGGGCGGCCTTCAGCGCCTCCCCGAGAACTGGCCAGGCGAGCGCGCCGTCCGCGACGAGGTCCGCGGCGAGGCTCGGCCGAGACTTGGCGCGCATCTCCGCGATCTTCTCCGGGCCGACGCCGGGAATCCCGGCCGCGGCCCGCACGATCCATTCGTCCTTAAAACGATGTTCGCCGGGCATGGATGAAATACTACAATTCGGGGGTCATGCCCGGTAAGATAATACTCGTCATCGATGACGACAAGAACATCCACGCCGCGCTGCGCGCGCTCCTGACGGGCGCCGGGCATCAGGTGGTTTCGGCGCTCGACGCGATGCAGGGCGTGATGATGACCCGTCAGAGCCGGCCCGACCTCGTCGTGCTCGACATCAACATGCCGGCCGGCGGCGGGGTCTCGGTGTATGAGCGATTGCGCGCCTTGAGCGGGACCTTCCAGATCCCCATCCTCATCTACACCGCCGTGCCCCTCGATGAGGTCCGCGCCAAGATCCCCGAGGCCTCCGACACCTTCCTGCTCGCCAAGCCCGCGAGCCTCGACGAGCTCAAGGCCGCGATCGCGCGGTTCCTCCCCGACTGACGGTGAGCGACCCGCTCGAGCCGAACGAGGCCGCCGAGCTCCTCGGCCCCGAGGTGATGAAGGAGTTCCGGGACGACTGCGCCGCCCAGCTCGACGCGCTCGCGGGATCCCCCTCGGACCTGGAGCTGCTGAGGCTGACCGCCCATCGCCTGTCCGGCTCGGCGGGGACGTACGGCTACCCCGAGGCCAGCCGCATCGCCGCCCGCCTGGAACGCCGCGCCCTCGACGCGAAGGCCGGGGGCCCGGCCCCCGACGCCGCCGAGGTGCGCGCGGCGCTCGGCGACCTGCGCCGCGCCCTAAGCCTTCCGGAGTGAGCCCGCGCGCAGCAGCTTGAGGGACTCGGCGATCTCCCCATCGAGGGACTCGACGAGGGACGCCGCTTCCTCGACCCGTTTCTCCCGCCCCATGGCCTCGAGCCGCGCCGCCGTGCGCTCGACCCCCTTCGCGCCCAGCGTCCCGGAGCTGCCTTTCAGCGCGTGGGCCAAGGATTCGAGCGCCGCGGCGTCGCCGGCGGCCGCGGCCGCCCGCAGGCCCGCGAGCCGCGCCTCCGCGTCCTTGGCGAAGCCCTCGATGATCTCGCGGACGGAATCGTCGTCGCCGAGCTCGCGCAGGCCCTTCAGCGCGGAGGGGTCCACCGAGCCGAACCAGCGCCCGATCGCCGCGGCCAGGTCCTCGACGCGGACCGGCTTGGACACGTAATCGTCCATGCCGGCGGCCAGGCAGCGCTCCCTGTCCCCGTCGAGCGCGTTGGCGGTCATCGCGATGATCACGGGCCTACCCGCCGCGGCCGGCCTCGCGCGGATGGCGGCCGTCGCCTCGAAGCCGTCCATCTCGGGCATCTGGCAGTCCATCAGCACCAGGTCGTAGGGGATCGACGCGACCGCGTCCGCCGCCTCGCGCCCGTCGGCCACGGCGTCGGCCTTGCACCCGAGGGACTGGAGCTGGAGCAGCGCCACCTTCTGGTTGACGGGATTGTCCTCGGCGATGAGGATGCGCAGGCCCTTCCAGGAGGCGAGGGGCTCGACGCTCAACGCCTTGCGCACGGCCGCCTGGCCGGAGGCCTGCAGGTGGAGCGCGTCCGCGATGGCGTCGTACAGCGACGACTTGCGCACGGGCTTGGCCAGCCCCCCGTCGAAGCCCTGGGCCGCGAGCTCCTCCCGGCTCAGGGTCCCCGCCATGGAGCTGAGCAGTATCATGCGCACGGCGACGAGGGCGGGATCGCTCTTGATCTCCTGGGCGAGCTGCGCGCCATCCATGTCGGGCATCTGCATGTCGACGAGCGCCAGCGTGAACGGATCGCCCTTCGACTCCGCCTCCCGCAGGACGGCGAGGGCCGCGGCGCCGTCCGGGACCGCCTGCGGCCTCATGCGCCAGGACGCGGTCTGCAGCGACAGGATCTGGCGGTTGGTCTCGTTGTCGTCGACGACGAGGACGCGCACGCCTTCGACCTCCGGCGCGTGCGTCGCGGGCACGGCCTCGCCCTTTGCCAGGGAGACCTCGAACCAGAAGGTCGCGCCCTTGCCCGGCGCGCTCACGATGCCGATGGAGCCTTTCATCATCTCCACGAGCTTCTTGGAGATGGCCAGGCCGAGCCCGGTGCCGCCGTATTTCCGGGTGGTGGACGCGTCGGCCTGGGTGAAGGCGGTGAAGAGCTTCTCCTGCGTGGCCGCGTCGAGGCCGATGCCGGTGTCCTTGACCTCGAAGCGCAGCCGCTGCGCGCCGCCCTCCTCCGACACCCGGCGCGCCGCGATGACGACCTCTCCCTTTTCGGTGAACTTGATCGCGTTGCTGACGAAGTTGCTGATGATCTGGCGCAGGCGCCCCGCGTCGCCGCGCACGCGCGAGGGGACGGATTCCTCGACGATCGCCGCGATCTCGAGGCCCTTGGACTGGGCCCGCGCGGCGAAGAGCATGGCGACGTCCTCGGCGACCTGCCGCGGCTCGAAGTCGAGCTCCTCGAGGGGCATGGCCCCGGCCTCGATCTTCGAGAAATCCAGGATGTCGCCGATGATCGCGAGCAGGGATTCCCCGGCGTTGCGGATGGTCTCGGCGAACTCGCGCTGCTGAGGGGCCAGGCTCGTGTCCAGGAGGAGCCCCGTCATCCCGATCACCGCGTTCATGGGCGTGCGAATCTCGTGGCTCATGTTCGCGAGGAACTGCGCCTTGGCCTTGGCCAGATCGAGCGCCACGTCGCGGGCCTTGGCGAGTTCCTCGCGCGCCCGCTGGGATTGCGTGACGTCGACCGCGATCCCGAGGAACCCGCTGATCCCCCCCTGAGCGTCGCGCAGCGCGGTGACGGTCAGCCGGACGGGGAAGCGCGTCCCGTCCTTACGGACATAGGTCCATTCCCGCGAGTCGAACCCGCCCTGCCGGGAGGGCTCCACGAAAACGTCGAACCCCTCGATGGGCCGCCCGTATTCCATCGACAGGAGCTTGCCCCGGGTCTCGACCTCCGATGGGACGTGGAGGACCGCCGGAGACTTGCCGACGATCTCGGAGGCCCGATAGCCGAGCAGGTTCTCGGCGCCCTTGTTGAAGACCGAGATGTTTCCCATGAGATCGGTGGCGATGATCGAGACCTGCGTGGCGTTATCGAGCACGGCCTGCAGCCGCGAACCGGCCTCGGCGGCGCGCGCCTCGGACGCCTTGCGCTCGGTGATGTCGTGGCTGATCGCGATGAATTGAAACGGCTTGCCGTCCTCGCTCAGGAACGGGGTGATCGTCGAGTCGACCCAGTAGGCGCGGCCGTCTCGGGAGCGGTTGCAGATCTCCCCGCGCCAGATCCTGCCGGCGCCGATCGTATCCCACATTCCCTTGAAGAAGGCGGCGGGATGAGCGCCGGATTTGACGACGTTGTGGGTCTTGCCGACGAGCTGCTCCCGCGCGTAGCCGGAGATCCGGGTGACGAGGTCGTTGACGCCGGTGATGCGGCCGGCCGCGTCCGTCGTGACCACGATGGCCGCGGCGTCCAGCGCGGTCTTGAGGTCGAGCTGCTCCTTGCTCGACCGCTTCAGCGCCGCGTCGGCCCGGCGCCGGCGGAGGAACTCGCCCAGCTGGCTGCCGATGGAGGCGAACAGCGCCAGGAGCTCGGGGTCCGGCTCCGCGGCGGCGAAGGCGAAGAACTCCAGAACCCCCTCGATCTTCCCTTCGAGGATGATGGGGAAGGCCACTCCCATCCGGATGCCGGCCTCCTTGGCCTGCTCCGCCCGCGGTGAATCGTGAACCGCCGAAAGCTCCGGGACCCAGACGGGTCGGGCGTCCCGCCAGGCTTTCCCGGGAAGGCCGTTGCCTGCGGGAAACCGGATCTCGCGGGACCGGCGGGTGAATGGCGTGCTCTGGCCGCCGGCGGTCCATAGGTCCGCGCAATACAGCTCCTCGCTGGCGTGGTCGACCTCCCAAGCGCCCGCGGCGGCCCAGCCCATCGCCTCTCCGATGCCCCGAAGGACCCCCTCGATCCCCGCGCGCCACGTCGTCGCGTCGGCCAGCGCCTTGGTGGCGGCGAACTGGGCGGCGAGGCGGCGCTTCAGCCGCGCCTGAGCGGTGATGTCGCGGAACACCCCGCGCGTATAGGCGGCCCGGCCGTTCTCGAAATGACAGGTGACCCGGCCGAGGGCCAGGACGCGGGCGCCGGCCTTCGTCAGGAACACGACGTCGATGCCGTCGCAGGTCTCGCCCTTCATGACCCGGCCCATGACCTCCGTGCAGTGGTCGCGCGATTCGGGCGAGATCAGGTCGAAGATGTTCAGCGTGAGGGCCTCGTCGGACGAATAGCCCAGGGCCGCAAGCATGGCCCGGTTCGCGTAAAGCAGGCGGCCTTGCGGATCGATGCTCTGCACCAGGTCCGTCGTCTCGTCAAGGAGGCTCCGGTATTTCGCCTCCTGCTCGCGGACCTTCCCCAGCGCGACCTCGAGGGTCGCCCCCTCGAGTTCGTTGGCCACCAGCGCGCCCAGGTCACGCAGGAGCTGAAGCCGCTTCGCGTCGAGCGTGCGCGGAATGCGGTCGATGATGCACAGCGTGCCCATCGCCTCTCCGGTCGAAAGCCTCAGGGGTACGCCGGCGTAAAAGCGGACGTTGGGCGCATTGACGACCAGGGGGTTGTCGGCGAAGCGAGGGTCCTTCGAGGCGTCGGGAACCACGAACGGGTCGGCGCCGAGGATCGCATGGCCGCAAAAGGAGACGTCGCGCGGCGTCTCCTTCGCGT
>JAMPYD010000422.1 GCA_023700845.1 Elusimicrobiota bacterium
CGCGCTGGTAGTGCGCCCAGCCGAGCAGGAAGTAGGTGGAGACCGTGCCTTCCTTGCGCACGGCCTTGTTGAACGTCGAGATCGCGGCGGAGGTCTCGCCGGCTTCCAGGTTCGCGAGGCCCGCGGACATCAGGCGCTGGGCCTCGGGGCTGGCCTTGGACTTGGGGGCCTTCTTGCTCTTGGAGGCGTTCGCCGGAGGGGTGCACAGAAGAGCGGCCAACGCGATGGTGAGGACGGTCCAGCTCGTCTTCGTCATGTTTCTCTTCATGCCTAAAGTATAGCGGTGGGTCGAAGACCCGACATGGGGCGCGGGGCCTGGGCCCCTCTAGGCCCAAGGGCCTAGGCCGGACCGGGCGCGTACAGTGCTATAATGTCGCCTCTGGTGGCCGTAGCTCAGCTGGTTAGAGCGCAGCGCTGTGAACGCTGAGGTCGGGGGTTCAAGTCCCCTCGGTCACCCCAGATTTGACGTGTCGAGAGGCCGGAGCGCGGCGGGGCGGGTGCCCCGGCCGCGCGGGCGGCCGGGGCACCGGAACGAACCGGCCCGTCAGGCGGCGACGGGCTGGGAAACCTCCTTCACGATCTCGCACGTCGCCTCCGCCGGGCCGCGCCGCGCGATATCGGCCTGCGCGACCATCCCGCAGCAGCGGCCCTGCTTGTCGACGACGGGAACGCGCCTGATCTGGTGCTTCTCGAGGACCTTGCAGCAGTCTTCGAGGCTCGTCTCGGGCGTCACGGTGACGGCCGGGCTGCTCATGCAGTCGGCGGCGGTGAGCTCCAGCGGGTTCCTTCCCCGGGCCACGGCCCGGCAGGTGATGTCCCGGTCGGTGATGACCCCCACCGGCTTGGCGCTGGTCTTGCTCTCGACCACGGGTATCTCGCCGCAGTCGCCTTCGCACATCATCTTCGCCACGTCCCTCAGCCCCGTTTCCGGGGTGCACGCCAGCGGGTCCTTCGTCATCAGTTCTCTGACTTTCATGGTTCCTCCGATTGAACAGATCTTTACGCCGCGGGCAGCTCGACCCAGAACCGGCTGCCCTTCCCGAGCTCGGATTCCACGCCGGCCCGGCCGCCCATGCGTTCCGCGGCTTTTTTCACGATGGCCAGGCCGATGCCCGTGCCCGCGCGCGCCGTCGCCGAGTGCAGGCGGACGAACGGCCGGAAGAGCTTGGGGATGTGCTCGCACGGGATGCCGATGCCGTTGTCCGAGACGCACAAGATGAGGCGGCCGCCGGCGCGCTCGGTCCAAATCCGGATCGCCGGCGTCCGCTCGGGCGGGACGAACTTGACGGCGTTGCCGACGAGATGCGAGACGATCTCGACGACGAGGGCGGCCTGCCCGGAAGCCCGGCCGAGGGGCGCCTGGATCTCGACGCCCGCCGCGCCGAGGCCGGGATGTCGGCGCAGGACATGGGCGACCGCCTCGTCGAGGTCGACCGGGACCGCGGGGGCGTCCCCGCGCGTGAGCCGGCTGTAGGCGAGGAGGTCCTTGACGAGGATGTCCATGCGCTCCGCCGCCTGGGACAGCCGCTCGAGCTGGTTTCGGGTCTGCTCGTCCACCTGGCCGCCGATCCGATCGAGGACGAAGAAGGCGTAGCCCTGCATCGCCCGCAGCGGCGCGCGCAGATCGTGGGTCATGGTGTAGCAGAACGTCTCGAGATCGTCGATGACCTGGCGCAGGCTCTCGGTCCGCTTCGTCACGAGCCCTTCGAGCTCCTCCGCCTTGCGGGCGAGCTCCTCCCGCGCGAGGCGAAGCTCCTCCTCCCGGCGCCTGCGCTCGGTGATGTCGGTGATGACGGCGACGATCATCGGCCGGCCGTCCTCCGCGCGGATCGGATTGAGGCCGATCTCGACCGGGACCTCGTGACCGTTCTTGGTCAGCCCGAACAGGTCCCGACCGACGCCCATCGGCCGCGTCGAAGGGGCGGCGTGAAAGCGCGCCCGGTGGGCCGGGTGCTCGGCCCGGAACCGCGCGGGGATCAGCTCTTCGACCTCGCGGCCGAGCATCTCGCCGGGACCGTAGGCGAACAGCCGCTCCGTCTGGGCGTTGGCCCACAGGATGCGGCCGGCCTCGTCCGCGATCAGCACCGCGTTCGTCGCCGACTCGACCATCAGCTTGAAAGTGTCAGGGGAGGGTTCCCACATCGGCTTATCGTAGCCGTTCGTCATGGCGCCCTCGTTTTCGCCGGGCAACACTCTGATGACCGCGCCCCTCTTCTCCGGCGGCGGCGATTTGGCATAATACCCCCGCGGACGGAGGCATTATCACTATCGAAGAGCTGGCCCGCCTTCTCGGCGGCACGGTCAAGGGCGACGCGGGGCTCGAGGTCAAAGGCCCGCGCGACATCGAGCGGCTGTCCCCCGAGCAGGCGCTCGAGGACGGCTTCGTGTACTTCATCGAATCGAAGGCGGTGCTCAAGCGCCACCCCCTCGCTTCCAATAACGGCATCATTTTGACCACCGCCGAGCTCGCGGGCGAATTTCCCCGCGCCGTGGTCGTGACGGGCGACGCCCGCCTCGCCTTCATCAAGCTCCTCGGCCATTTCGACCGCAAGCCGAAGTTCGCGCCCGGCGTGTCGAAGGAGCCTCTCGTCCATCCCGGCGCGAGGATCGACCCGAGCGCGTCGGTCCTGCCCGGCGCCGTCGTCATGGAGGGCGCGGAGATCGGGGCGCGCGCCGTGATCTGGCCGGGCGCGGTGATCGAGACGCGCGCCCGGATCGGCGAGGACACGGTCATCCGCTCGAACACGGTGATCGGCTACGACTGCGTGATCGGCAAGCGCTGCCTGGTGCACAGCGCGACCTCGATCGGAGCCGACGGCTTCGGCTTCTACGACCGGCCCGGCGAGCGCCACAAGATCCCCCATATCGGGAACGTCGTGATCGCCG
>JAMPYD010000423.1 GCA_023700845.1 Elusimicrobiota bacterium
CCCCCCCCCCCCCCCCCCGCCCGTTATTCGACCTTCATCGCGTTGTCGACGTCCTTGACGCCCGAGACGCCGCGGGCGAGCCTTTCGGCCAGCTCCTTCTCGGCCTCGTTGCCGGCCGTGCCGGACAAGGTGACGACGCCGTTGCGGGTCTTCACGCCGGTCTGGAAGGCGCTCGTCGAGCGGCGCGACATGAGGGCCGCCTTGACCTGGGCGGTGATCGAAGCGTCGTCGAACGTCCCCCCGGAGCGCTCTCCCTTGATCGTCATCTGGTTGTCGACCCGCTTGACGCCCTCGATGCCGTTGGCGTATTCCGAGGCGAGCTCCCGCTGGGCCTGGTTCTCCGCCTCGCCCCGCAGGGTGACGACGCCGTCCCGGGTCTCGACCTCGGTCTTCAGGCCGCTCACGCTCGAGTGGTAGAGCAGCGCGGACTTCACCTTGGTGGTGATCCAGGAGTCGGGGTGCTTCCCGCTCTTGTCCATCTTGTGGTCTGAATCCATCCGGCGGTCGGAGCCGTAGGGCTTCTCGTCGTCGGCCCGCACCGGCAGCGCCGCGGACAGCGCCAGCGCGGACAGCAGCAGCATGGTCTTCATATGACCTCCTTAGCCGTCACGCTCAGTGTAACAGGCGCCGTCGAGCCGGGGACATGGCGGGCGGGAAAAGGAATCTTGACGATGACGAGAGTGTGCCGGGGGGCCCGAAAACTGGCATAATGTCCGGGTCGCACTGGTAGGGTGGCTGAGCGGTCAAAAGCACCGGTCTGTAAAACCGGCGGCAATAGCCTACACAGGTTCGAATCCTGTCCCTACCACCACTCATCCTCCGGGCCGATTTTCCGGGACTGCATGGGCGAACGAGCCCAGCTGGAGGATGAGTGGTTTCCTTTTATAGAACCGCCCAACTATTAGGACCGTATATACGACTATCCTTGAGGATAGTCAGCGCGGCTTGAGCGCCATGGTTGCGGCGAAGCAGGGGATGCGGTCGCTGATCGCGCTGACGCCGGGCTCCCAGGAATCCTCGTAGTAGCCCGCGAGGAGCAGGCCGGCGTCGAGCTGGCCGCCGAGCTGGTCGGAGAGCGGGTGGCCGAAGGACAGCGGAACCTTCTGGTCCAGCTTCTTCTTGAGAAGGTCCGGAGCGAGCTGCTCGGCGTCCGAGTAGGGGATCTTGTAGCGCACGACGATCTCCCCCTTCTCGTCGAGGTCCTCGTCGACGAGGAAGAGAGCGGGCAGGCAGAAGCCGGCGAGCAGGCGTCCGCCCGGACGCAACACGCGCGCGGCCTCCTTCCACACCGGACGGATCGAGGGGACGAAGCAGTTCGAGCAGGGATGGAAGACGAGGTCGAAGGACGCGTCGGCGAAGCGGCTCAGATCGGCCATGTCGCCGAGCTCGGTCCTGATCCCGAGGCCCTCGCGCTCCGAGACCGCCAGGTCGCGCGACAGCTGCGCGGGCGAGGCGTCGAACACGGTCACCTCCGCGCCGGCGGCGGCGAGGATCGGCCCCTGCTGACCGCCCCCGGAGGCGAGCCCCAGGACGCGCGCCCCCTTCAGGTCGCCGAACCACTCCCGCGGCACCGGCTTGCGCGGCGTCAGGTCCACCGTCCAGTCTCCGGCGCGCGCGCGCGCGATGCGCGCCGCGTCGACGGGGAGCGTCCAGCGGTTGCCGTCCGCGGCCTGCTTGTCCCAGGCCTCGCGGTTGTGCGACAGGAAGTCGATCATAGCCACTCCTGACGCCGGAACCAGGCGACCATCGCGCCGACGAGCGCGAGGCAGGCGAGGGCGAAGGCGGGAAAGGCGTACGGCCACCGCCACGGGAAGGCCGTGAAGTTCATGCCGAACACGCCGACCAGGAAGTTGAGGGGCATGAACACCACGGAGATCACGGTCAGGACCTTCATGACCTCGTTGAGGCGGTTGTTCACGGCCGAGAGATGGGTCTCCGCCAGGCCGGCGACGACCTCCCGGTAGGTTTCCAGGATGTCCATGGCCTGCACCACGTGGTCGTACAGGTCGGTCATGTAGGTGCGCGTGGTCTCGCTCAGGCACTCGTGGCGCTCCATCTGGAGCTCATGGATCATGTCGCGCATCGGCCACAGCGCGCGGCGCAGCAGCAGCAGCTCCCGCTTCAGGACGTGGATGTCGCGCAAGATGCGCCGCGAGCGTCCTTCCAGCACCCGGCCCTCGAGCTCCTCGAGCCGGTCGCCGTAATGCTCGAGCACCGGGAAGAACTGGTCGACGATGGCGTCGAGCAGGGCGTACGTCAGGAAGGAGGCGTCCCCCGTCCTCAGCCGCGAGCCCTTCGAGTTGATGCGCGCCCGGATCGGGTCCCAGATGTCGCCCGGCCGCTCCTGGAAGGTGAGCACGGTCTTGTGCCCGAGGAAGATGGAGATCTGCTCGCTGTCGAGGCGCTTCTCCTTGAGCTCGACCATGCGCGTGATGATGAGCAGGCGCGCCGCCGCCCCGGCCTCGCCGCCGTAGGCGTCCACCTTCGGGCGGGCGGTGGTATTGAGGAGGTCCTCGACGGCCAGCGGGTGCAGCTCATACTTCTCGGCCAGCGCCTCGACGGCCTTGAGGTCGGTGAGCCCGTCGACGTTGATCCAGCGCACCGCCGTCCCCGGAGCGCGGTGGGACGCGAGGAACTCCCCGAAGTCGAGCACGCCCCGCATCTCGACGCCGTCCTCGGCATAATCGATGACCGTCACGGTCACGGGGGCGGCGGGCTTGGCCGGGGCGGCGGGCCCGATCTTCAGCGTCCGGTGTATCGTCATTTGCGCGATTATGCCAATTTGCTATGCTCCAAAAACCATGGCACTCAACATAATCGTCTGCGTGAAAAGCACCCCTTCCACCGTCAACGTCGGCGTCGACGCCGACGGC
>JAMPYD010000424.1 GCA_023700845.1 Elusimicrobiota bacterium
CGAGAAGAACGACCTCCGCTTCGACGTCGTCATCGTCGACTTCCCGGACCCGTCGAACTACGCCGTCGGCAAGCTGTACACGACCGCGTTCTACCGCCTGCTGAGCCGGCGCCTGGCGCCCGGCGGAATCGTCACCGTGCAGTCCACCTCGCCGCTGTTCGCGCGGCAGACCTA
The DNA here is from genome assembly GCA_023700845.1 of Elusimicrobiota bacterium. Lineage (GTDB taxonomy): Bacteria > Elusimicrobiota > Elusimicrobia > UBA1565 > UBA9628 > GWA2-66-18. The sequence goes on from JAMPYD010000424.1 coordinate 175, forward strand.
CTGGACCGTCGTGGCGACGATGGAGGCGGCGGGCTTCGCGACGCGCCCCTACCACTCCTACGTCCCGTCGTTCGGCGAGTGGGGCTTCGTCATCGGCGCGACCGCGCCGTACCGGATACCGGAGAAGTTCCCCCCCGGCCTGCGCTACCTGACGCCCGGGATCGCGCGCGGCCTGTTCGATTTCCCCGGCGACATGTCCCGCGTTCCCGCCGAGCCGAACCGCCTCGACACGCAGGTCCTCGTCCAGCACTACGAGCGCGAATGGGCCCGCATCAGCCACGGGGGCTGACCCCTTGCTGACGAGGCGGGAGTTCATCGGCGGGGCGCTCGCCGCGGCGGCGCTCGGCGCCTGCCGTCCGGAGCGCGAGCGCGAGATCCCCGGCGAGCTCCTGGGGCCCGATCACGCGCTCGGTCACAAGCTGCGCGCGGGCGGCTTCGCGCCGCCGTCGCGGACCGAGCGCGCGCCCGTCGTGATCGTCGGCGGCGGGGCCGCGGGCCTGTCCGCCGGGTGGAAGCTGCTGCGCTCGGGCGAGGGCGGGTTCGTCGTGCTCGACCTCGAGGCGCGCGCCGGCGGCAACGCCGCCTGGGGCGAGAACGAGGTCAGCCGCTACCCGTGGGGCGCGCATTATCTGCCCGTTCCCGGCCCGCACGCGCGCGCGGCGCGAGAGCTGCTGCGCGAGCTCAAGGTGATCACCGGCGAGAAGGACGGCAAGCCCGTCTACGACGAGACCGTCCTCTGCCACGCGCCGGAGGAGCGGCTCTACCTCCACGGCCGCTGGCAGGACGGCCTGTACCCCCGCCTCGGCGCCTCCGCGGCGGATCTGGCCGAGCGCGACCGCTTCCACGCCGAGATCGCGGCGCTGAGGGCCCGCGTCGGCCGGGACGGCCGGCCCGCCTTCGCCATCCCGATGGAAAACAGCTCCCGCGACCCCGACCTGCTCGCGCTCGACCGCATCTCCATGTCGGCGTGGCTCGACCGGAAGGGCTACCGCTCCCCGGGCCTGCGCTGGTACGTCGACTACGCCTGCCGCGACGACTACGGCGGCGCGCCGTCGGAGGTCTCCGCCTGGGCCGGCCTGCATTACTACGCCGCGCGCGGGGAGGGCGAGGACGACCGCTTCCTCGTCTGGCCCGAGGGCCTCGGCTTCCTCGTCCGCAAGCTCTCGGAGGCGCTGGGCCCGCGCGTGCGGACCGGGGCGCTGGCCTTCGACGTCGCCCCGGACGGGGACGGCGTCCGCGTCGATTACCTCGACGCCGCGACGGGGACGACGCGCCGCATCCTCGCCAAGCGCGCGATCGTCTGCGCCCCCCGCTACGCCGCGCGCCGCATCGTCAAGCCGCTGCGCGAGGACAAGTCCCCCTCGGCCTTCGCCTACGCGCCGTGGTTCATCGCGAACCTCACCGTCGAGAATCCGCCGGAGGGCCGCGGGGCCGCCCCCGCGTGGGACAACATGATCTACGGCGGAAAGGGGCTCGGCTACGTCGACGCGACGCATCAGAGCTTCTCCCTGGACCGCCGCCGCGCGGTCTGGACCTACTACCTTCCGCTGACCGGCGATCCCGACGCGCAGCGCGCCGCCGCGTATCGGCGCGGCCTGGACGAGTGGCGCGAGCTGTGCCTGGCGGACCTCGAGCGCGCCCTTCCGGGCCTGCGCCGGCGGGTGACGCGCCTCGACGGCTGGGTCTGGGGCCACGGCATGATCCTGCCCAAGCCGGGGTTCATCTGGGGCTCCGAGCGCGCCGCGGCGGTCCGGCCGATCGGCCCCATCCATTTCGCGCACTCGGACCTGTCGGGCCTCTCGATCTTCGAGGAGGCGCAGGACCGGGGCGTGCGCGCGGCCGAGGCGGTGCTCGCCGCCCTGGGAAAATCCTTCCGCTCGAGCCTGTCGCTTACGCCGGGTTCTTGAGGCAGGCCTCGGCGATGCTCGGGGCGGTCAGGCCGTACTTCTCGTACAGCTCCTCGGGCGTGGCCGACTCGCCGAACGAGCGCAGGCCGATCCGGACGACCGGGCAGGAAATCCCCCGCTCGGCGATCGCCTCGCACACCGCGGAGCCGAGGCCGCCGTGCACGTTGTGGTCCTCGACCGCGACGATGCGCTGCGAGTCCGCCGCCAGCCGGGCGACCGTGTCGCCGTCGAACGGAAGCAAGGTGGAGGCGTTGGCGACGCGCACCGCGAAGCCCTTGGCCTCGAGGAGCTTGGCCGCCTCGACGGCGTGCGGCACGGGGCCGCCCGAGGCGATGATCGTCGCCTGATACTTCGCCGGTTTTTTCGCCGGCTCGAAGACGACGTCGATCTTGTTGGGCTGCCACTTGTAGTCCGGGCCGTGGACGTCGGGCATCTTCTGGCGCGTGAGGCGGATGTACACCGGCCCCTTGTGCTCGATCATCCAGCGCACGGCCTGCCGGGTCTCTTCGTGGTCGGCGGGCTGGAGCACGGTCATGTGCGGGAGCGCGCGCATCGCGGCCACGTCCTCGAGGCCCATCTGCGACGTGCCGTCCTCGCCGATGCCGATGCCGGCGTGCGTGCCGACGAGCTTCATGTTGGTCTGGTTGTAGGCGGCGCTGACGCGGATGGACTCCACGCGGCCGATCAGGAAGCAGGCGAAGCTCGTCAGGACCGGGATCTTGCCGGAGAGCGCCAGGCCCGCGGCGACGCCGATCATGTTCTGCTCGGCGATGCCCATCTCGAAGTGC
>JAMPYD010000020.1 GCA_023700845.1 Elusimicrobiota bacterium
CCGGGCCGCTCCTTTCTAAGGAAGGGCTTACTTGTTGGGGATCGCCTTGAGCGCGACGGCCTTGGCGCCCATGATGACCTCGTCGATGATGCCGTACTTCATGGCCTCCTCGGCGGACATGTAGTTGTTGCGCTCCATGTCGCGGTTGATCTTCTCGAAGGTCTGGCCGGTGTGCTTGGCCATGATCTCCTCGAGGATCTTGCGGGTGTGGGCCATCTCCTTGGCCTCGACGATGATGTCGGTGGCCTGGCCGGAGATGCCGCCCACGAGGGGCTGGTGGATCATGATGCGCGAGTTGGGCAGCGCGTAGCGCTTTCCTTTGGACCCCGCCGCAAGGATAACCGCGCCGAAGCTCATCGCCATGCCCATGCAGATCGTCGTGATCGGGGCCTTGATGAACTGCATCGTGTCGTACACCGCGAGGCCGGCCGTGACCATGCCGCCGGGGCTGTTGATGTAGAGGTTGATGTCCTTCGTGTTGTCGTCGCTGTCCAAGTAGAGGAGCTGGGCGATGAGGGTGTTGGCCGAGTCGGTGGTGAACTCGCCTTCGTAGCCTCCGACGAAAATGATGCGATCCTTCAGCAGCCGCGAGTAGATGTCGTAGCCGATGACTGAGCCCTGCGTGGCGCGCTCGATGACTTGGGGGATGAGGTTCATGGCCGCAATTGAAGCAAATTTCCTATCCTCGGAACATGGAAAACGAAGCTTTGCCCGGCTACCCCGGAACGCGCGGCCTGAACTTCTGGGAGGCGGACGCCTCGCTTCGCGAAGTCGCCGGCCCCATGCTCACGCCTCAGGGGCGGACCCGCTCCTCCGAGTTCGGCGCCTTCGCCGGACGCACGCTCGACGCCCTGATCGACAAGGCCCACAAGGCCGAGAACCTCCCCCGCCTCGAGGGCGGCGCCGTGAAATACTGCCCCGAGCAGATCGAGGCCCGCCGCCACCTCGCCCGCGCGATCTACGGCGGCCCCGGCCCTCTGACCCTGACCGAGCGCATGACGCGCGCGATCATCGCCAACTACTGCGGCGAGGGCGGGATCACGTGCCCGTTGGCCATGACGGACGGCCTCGTCGGCCTGCTCGAGAAGCGCGGCAGCGCCGCCCAGATGCGGGAGTTCCTCCCCCGCCTCAAATCCGACGACCCCGACTGGGCGCTGACCGGCGGACAGTTCATCACCGAGAAGCAGAGCGGCTCCAACGTCGCGGCCAACGAAACGACCGCGGCGCCGAACGCGGACGGCACCTGGTCGCTCGTCGGGACGAAATGGTTCTGCTCGAACCCCGGCGAGCTGTGGGTCACGACGGCCAAGACGCCTCAGGGCGTCGTCGCCCTGTTCCTGGTGAAGCGAAAGAATGCCGACGGCTCTCTCAACGGCCACAAGATACTGCGCCTCAAGCCCATCGGCGGCACGCGCGGCAAGGCCACCGTCGAGGTCGAGTACACGGGCGCGAAGGCCGAGATGATCGGCCGGCCGCGCGAAGGGATGGTGCTGCTCGTCAACGAGATCCTGTCCGTGTCGCGACTGCACGTCGCCGCCGCCGCGCTCGGCTTCGCGGGGCGCGCGGTGCTCGAGGCGCGCACCTTCGCCGAATGGCGCCTGGCCTACGGCAAGCCGATCGTCGAGATTCCCGCGGTCGCCGCCCGCCTGGCGACGATGGAGGCCCTGCACGCGGGCATGCTCACCGCCTTCTACCACGGCCTCCACGCGCTCGAGGCCGGCGAGGCCGACGCCGAGGCCCTGGTGCCGATGCTCAAGGTGGAGGTCTCGATGCGCGGCAGCGAGCTCGTGCGCGAGGCCCAGCTGCTCGTCGGCGGCCACGGCATCCTCGACGACTTCTCGCCGCTCAACCGCCTCGCCGACGACGCGATCGTCAACGAGATCTGGGAGGGCACGCATCCCATCCTCGCCGGCCACGCCGCGAAGGCCCTGAGGCGCCCGCGCGTGCTGGAGAGCTTCCTGGCGCGCGTCGAGGACGCCGCGAACGAGGAGTCCGTGGAGACCTTCACCGCGCTGGTCAAGGAGAGCCGGACCTGGGGCGAAGAGGAGCGAAGCCTGCGCGACGAGGAGCTCGTGGCCGAGGCCTACCTTCTGCTCGCGGGCTTCGAGAGCTAGGCTTCGACGACGCGGCCCAAGGTCATCAGCTCCTTGGTGAGCGCCTTCCAACGGCGCTGAACGCTCGGGTCCGACGGGGCCATGCGGTAGGAGCGGGCCTTCGACTCGACGGGCGAGACCTGGCCGTCGGCGTCCGGCTCGACCGGGGCGATCTGATGCTCGACGCTCATCAGACGGCCTTCGAGGCCTACGCGGTAGATCCAGACGTGAACCTTGCCCTTGCCCGTCTTCGGGTCGACCTCCCAGGACTCGCTCGTCGCCTCGAGGTGGGAGAAGTAGCGGCGCATCACGGCCTGGCGGAACATGGAGTCGCTCGGGGCCTCCGCGAGCTCGGCGGGAATCTCGACGAGGTTGGCCTGGAGGTTTTTGAAGCGCCCGTTCGCGTCGGGCTTGCCGATGCGCGTGTAGATGTTGCCGATGCCCTCCTCCATCTCCACCTGTTCGCCGTCCTTGACGAGGCGGTCGGTCAGAGCCTTGACGGGCTTCGGGTCCACGGCCGCTGGCGCGAGCTTGTCGCGCAGGGTTCGCGTCGACCGCGCGGCGGCGGCGAGGTCGTCGGCCTGGCCGGCGGAGACGAAGGTCTGGGCGGACGCGGGCAAGGCGAGGGCGAGCACGAGGAAGGAAAGGGTGGCGTTCATGCCTTAAGGATAGCGGCGGCCCGGGGCTGAGGCGAGGGTCCCGGGGCCCCCGCCCGCCCGGGTCCGTTGGCCTACGGGTCCGCAAGTCGTATAATCCCCCCGTGAAAGAAACCGCGTTCGACCCCGCCGCCCACACCGCCGAGGCCCGAGAGGTCTGGAGCGAGTCCGCCGAGCGTTACGAGAAGCTCTCCAACTCCCTGTTCGCGAAGACGGCGGAGGAGTTCGTCGAATTCGCCGGCCTGCGCAAGAAGTGGCGCGTCCTCGACGTGGCCTGCGGCCCCGGCATCGCGACGCGCGCCGCCGCGGCGCGCATCGACGAGAAGGGCTCCGTGCTCGGCGTGGACCTGGCCCCCGGCATGCTCGCTCGCGCGAAGGCCGTCCCCGCGGCCAAGCGCTGCGCCCCGATCGAGTACGCCGAGATGGACGTCCACGATCTCACGCTCGAGACCGGGTCCTTCGACGCCGCGATCTCCCAGCTCGGCCTGATGCTCTTCGCCCAGCCCGACAAGGCGCTCTCCGAGATGGTCCGCGTGGTCAAGCCCGGCGGCGTCGTCGCCTGCCTCGTCCAGGGGCGCCGCGAGAAGATGCTGTTCACCTCGCTCGTCCTCCATGCGATCACCGAGTGCGACCCCGACCTGCGGGCCCCCTACGGGGCGCCCACGATCTACTCCTTCGGCCCCGACGGCGCGCTCGAGGCGGCCTTCGCCCGCGCCGGGCTTCAGGAGCTCTCGACCAAGCGCCTCAACGGCACCTTCCGCTTCGCCTCGCCCGAGGAGTACTGGACCGTGATGACCGAGGGCGCGGGGCGCACGGGCGCCATGCTGCGCAGCCTCGACGAGAAGGGCCAGGCCTGGGTCAAGAAGACCGTCTTGCGCCGCGCCCTCAAGAACAAGACCCGCTCCGGCATCGAGATCCCGTACGAGTTCATGATGGCGCGAGGCTTCAAGCCCGGACGATGAGCCGCTTCGAGGCCAACGTCTTCGCCCAGCCCGAACTGATCGCGCGGGCCCTGCGCGCGCCGCTGCCCGCGTGGATGAAGCCGCCGAAGGGACGGAAGATCTTCTTCGTCGGCGTCGGCACCAACCATCACGCCGCGCGCATCGCCGCGTGGCTGTGGAGCGGGGCCGGCCTCGACGCGCGCGCCGTGCACTCCTACGACTTCGTGTCGCGCCCGTACAAGCTGAGCAAGGGCGACCTCGGGATCTTCCTGTCCCACCGCGGCGGCACGAAGTCCTACACCGTGAAGGCCGAGGCGATGGCCCGCCGCGCGGGCGCTTCCACCGTCGCCGTGTGCGGCGCGGGCGCGGTGTGGAAGGGACCCAAGCGCCGCCTCGAGACCTGCGACCTCGAGAACACCGGCGCCTTCACCAAGTCCTTCACCACCACCATGGTCTGGCTCCTGCGCTGGGCGGGCAAGCCGGCCCTGCTCGCGCCGTTCCCCCGCGCGGGCGCGAGCCTGAACTGGGGCCCGGACTCGCCGAAGGTCAACGCGGACACCGACCTCGTCCTGCTCGGCGACGGCCTGCGCGAGTGGGTCGCCTGCGAGACGGCCCTCAAGCTGCTCGAGACCGCGCACCTGCGCGTGCGCGCCTACGGCCTGGAGGAGTTCCTGCACGGGCCGCACATCTCGGTCGGGAAGGGCTCGCTCGTGATCGGCTTCTCCACCGTCGGCGAAACCCGCTGGGACGCCGCCCACCGCTACCTCGACACGATCGGCGTGCCCTTCCTCGACGTCGCCAACGCGGACTGGCTGGCGCAGATCCTGTGGGGACAGCGCTTCACCGTGGACGCCTGCCGGGCCCTCGGCATCGACCCCGACGACCTCCGGTCGAGCGAGCCCGCCTACAAGAAAGCCCTCGCCGGACTGTAACCCGGCGAGGGCTTCCTCGTCAAAAGCGAGGCCGATCGTTTCGATGGAGTTCCGTGTGGTCCTCCAGAGCAACCCGCCCCCTCGGCGGGATTCCCTAGGTTCTCTCGCGAGTTGACCTTTCGAGGCGTTCGGCCAGGGCCGGTAGGTCTCCGCTTCTCTTTGGAGCGGCTCGAGGTGTTGATTCTCGAGTGCGACCTTATCGGCACTTTCAGTATAGCCCCGCCCCCGGCGGGCGTCCAGTCAAATGCTTTTCAAATCCCCGCCGGGGGCGACGCCGCCTCCGACTACTTCGCCGGCTGAGCCGGGGCCTCGGCCGCGGCGGGCGCGGCGCACTTCGACGCGCCGCACTTGCCGGCGAGATAGCCGCCCGTCGCGCCGATCGCCAGCAGCGCGAACGCCGCGAGCGCCTTGCCGCCGCAGCACTTCGACTTGTCGCAGCACGCCTTCCCGTCTTTTTCTTGGTTCTCCATGTTCATTCTCCTTTCGAATAGTTCGACTATTGAAATGTTTACGGCAAAAAAAAGTCAGGCGGCGGCCTTCTCCTTCCTGATGCGCTCGGAGATCTTGCCGAACAGCGAGACCAAGGCGTCCTGCTCCTCGGCGTTGAGGCCCTTGAGCATGCCCCGGGCGAACTCGACGGGGCCGGCCATGGCCTCCTCGTTGAGCTCCCGGCCCTGCTCGGTGAGCTCGACCTGCACGACGCGCCGGTCCTCGCTCGAGCGGTCGCGCTTGACGAGCTTCTTGCTGACGAGGCGGTCGATGAGGCCGGTGGCCGAGCTCAGCGACAGGCAGATCATGTCGGCCAGGCCGCTCATCGGGCAGCACTCCTGGCGCCCGACCGCGCGCAGGACGCGAATTTCCTGCCACGAGAGCTTCTCGCGCACGGCGGAATTTTTCTTGTCGGCGCTCTCCGCCTCCTCCATGACCGTCTGGAGGTGGTCCGTGAGCCGGCGCGCGCGATCTTCGAGATTCATGGTTCGATTCTTAAATGCTTCGACTTTCGAAGTATATCACGGCCTCGCGCGCCTGTCAAGGTCCTAGGCCCTTTGCGGCGCGCTCCGAGGACGAAGGCCCCACGCGGCGGCGGGCGCCCGAAAGGTACACTGGGGGCATGGAAAAATGGGCCTACCTCGCGTTCGCCTTCTCGCTGGGCACGTTCGCCTTCGCGTTCTACCTGATGAAGGGCGCGGGTCCTTCGCGTCCGTCCTGGTAGGCGGCGGGATTTCTTGCGGCGCGATTTGATAGTATCTCCACCTCGGCGGGGTAGCTCAGTGGTAGAGCACCGGTCTGAAAAACCGGGTGTCGACAGTTCGATCCTGTCCCCCGCCACCATTTTTTGAAGCGCGCTCTTCCCATCGCCGTCGTCGCGGTCCTCGCGTCCTGGGCGCTCGCCCAGACCGCCGCGGCTCCCGTCGTGAGATCCGCCTCCGCGATCGACTGGAAGGCCTCCGGAAGCCTTCCGCCCGGCGCCGAGTATCACCTCGTCTACGAGGATCCCAAGACGCACGCGGTGCAGACCTTGGTGCGCTTCCCCCGGGGCTACGGCCTGACCCCGCACTCGCACACCGCCGACGAGACCATCGTCATGCTGAAGGGTAAGCTCGTCATCGAGATCGCCGGCAAGGAGAGCGAGACCCTGGCCGCGGGCGGCTACGCGATGATTCCCGGCGGGACGGTGTTCTCGCTGAAGGCCGCCGGCTTCGGCGGCGCGGAATTCCTCGCCGCGTTCAACGGCCCCTTCGACATGAAGGACGCCGCCCCCGCCCCCAAGCCTTAAAGCCGGAAGGGGATCGCCTTCGGCATGACCTCGAACACCACGGGCGCGCGCCCGTCCGCGTCCCCGTCGATGTTGAGCGGCAGGTTCTCCTCCGAGTGCAGCTCGACGCGCCGCGCGCGCCTCAGGACCACGCCGGGAAGGCCGGCGTGGCCGCCCGAATAGGCCTTCGGCAGCAGGGACATCAGCTCCGCGCGCGTCCGGTCCGAGATCGTGAGCAGGTCGAGCAGCCCGTCCTCGGCGTCGGCCTGCGGCGCCAGCTTCATGCCGCCGCCGAACGTGCTCGTGTTCGCCGCGGCGACCAGGTGATAGGCCGCCTCCGCCTCCGGCACGCCGTCGACCGTCAGGCGCATGCGCCGGGCCTTGGCCGTCATCACGGCCAGCGCGCCTTCGACGAGATAGGTGAGGGTGCCTCCGAGGAATTTCCCGCGCCGGGCGACGCTGACCGCGACGTCCCCGGGCAGGCCCAGGGCCGCGACGTTGAGGAAGTGGCGGGAGCGCGGCGCGCCGTCCTCCGTCCGGAAGGTCGCGCGCCCGGCGTCGAGGCGCCGGCGCTTGCCCTCGGCGAGCGCTTTCGCCCAGGCCTCGGGCTCGCGCGGCACGCCCATATGGCCGGCGAAATCGCAGCCCGAGCCGGCCGGGAAGGTCGCGAGGACGGTGTTGTGACGGACGTGCTCGGGCACCGCGAGGAAGCCGTCGACGATCTCGCCGACCGTCCCGTCCCCGCCGACCGCCACGATCAGGTCCACGCCGTCCGCCGTCGCCTGCCGCGCCAGGTCGCGCCCGTGCCCCGGCCTTTCGGTGCGGATCAGCTCCATGTCCGAAAACAGGCCCTTGGCGAGCTCGCGGGCCTTCTCCCAGCGCCCGCCCGCCCTACCGTGCCCCGCCGCCGGATTAACGATGAACAGCGTTCTCATATCGTTTCGTGGACCGATAGTTTAGCGAATTGTCCGCCGCCCGTCCCCGCATCGCCAAAGTGAAAATAACGGGAGGACTGACACCATAAAAAAGAACCGCCCCGACCGGGAGGGGTGCCGGTCGGGGCGGTAACGGGGTGCGGGTTTCAGCGGGCCAGCTTTCCGGCGTCGATCATGCCGGCGCCCTGCATCTCGACCGTCATGCCTTCGGTCGGGAGCGTGGAGGCCGCCTTCTTGAGCTGGGCGAACACGCCGTCCGGTCCGTTGAGGCCGACGTAGCCCTGGGAGACGGCGAGCGCCGCGAGGCCGGCCACGTGCGGGGCCGCCATCGAGGTGCCGGAGTAGGAGGCGAAGCCGCCGCCCATCTTGGCGGAGAGGACGTCCACGCCGGGGGCGATGAAGTCGACCTCGGGCCCGCGGCTGGAGAAGCCCGCGAGCTTGTCGTTGGAGTCCGACGCGGCCACCGCGATGGTGTCCTCGTAGGCGCCCGGGAAGCCGACCGAGCCGCCGGAGTTGCCGGCCGCCGCGACGATGACGACGCCGGAGCCGCGGGCGAAGCGCACGGCGCGCTTCATGGCCTCGCTGTCGACCGGCGCGCCGAGCGACATGTTGGCGACGTCCATCTTGTTCTTCGCGGCCCAGACGATGCCGTCGATCACGTCGGAGAGGTTGCCCGAGCCGTCCGCGTCGAGGACTTTCACGGCGTACAGGCGGGCCTGCGGCGCGACGCCGACGACGCCCTTGCCGTCCTTCTTGGCGGCGATGGTGCCGGCGACGTGGGAGCCGTGGCCGTTGTCGTCCTGGTAGTCGGCCGGGTTCTCGGTCTTGGTGATCGCCGAGTAGCCGCCGTCCACCTTGCCGGAGAGCTCCGGGTGGCCGGCGTCGATGCCGGTGTCGATGACCGCGACCTTGACGCCCTTGCCCTCGGTGAGCGGCCAGGCGGCGGGAGCGTGGACGCGGTTGATGCCCCACGTCTCTTCCTTGCGCTGCGCCGCGATCGCGGAGGCCATCGGGTTCTGGACGATGCCCTTGGCGGCGCCGAAGTTGAAGCCGGCCATCGCCCCATTAAAGGAAGGCAGCGGGGCGGCCTGGAAGGAGACCTGCGCGGACTCGATCCACTTGACGCGGCGGTCGGCCTCGATGGAGACGATCCGGCTCGACAGCGCCTTGGCGGACTTGGTCGTGAGCGTCTGGCCGGCGGGGACGTCCACGAGGGAGACCGACACTTCCTTGTCGGTGTCGCCGTCCGTGGCGATGTCCTTGGAGGCCTTCAGGCTCATCTTGCCGAGCGCGGCGTCGCGGTCGGCCTTCTTGGCCTTCGCGTCGAAGGTCACGATGTAGCGCTTCGTGCCTTTCGGCGCGGGCGTCGCCGAGGCGGTGGCGGCCGTGAGAGCCGCGATCATCAGTCCGGTCATCAGTTTCTTCACTTTGTTCTCCCCTTAGCTCCGTTGAGGGGACCCGGAGCGGGTCTTAAGTCTGCACGTATTATGGGCGGAAGGCCCACTTCCGCCCTGAGGCATAAGGCCTAGCACCGTCTGGGCCCAAAGGCCTATGCCCTAGGTCCTACGCCTCGAACGCGTAGGCCCTGCGACTGGGTCCTAACGAACGAGCAGGGCCGCGTCCACGACGCCGGCGCCCTGCTCGGATGCGGAAAGTCCGGGAACCTTGACCGCCGCGCGGCGCAGCGCCGCGCGGACCGCGGCCTCGCCGTGCGCGCCGCGGGCGACCGCGAGGGCGCCCAGGCCCGCCATGTGAGGCGTCGCCATCGACGTGCCCGCGTAGCTGTCGTAGCCTCCGCCCGGGATCGAGGACTTGACGTCCACGCCCGGCGCGATGAAGGCGACCTGGTTGCCGCGGCTGGAGAACTTGGCGATGGTCTCGTTCGGGGCGAGCGCGGAGACCGTGATCGCCTCGGGATACGCGCCCGGGTAGTTGACCGAGCCGCCGTCGTTGCCGGCGGCGGCGAACACGGCGACGCCGCGGACGGTCGCGTACTTCAGGGCGGCGCGCATGAAAATCGTGCCCATCGGGGCGCCGAGGCTCATGTTGGCGACGTCCATCTTGTTGTTGCCGGCCCAGATCAGCCCCTTGATGATGGAGGAGAGCCCGCCCGCGCCGTCCTTGTCGAGAACCTTGACCGCGTACAGGCGCGCCTTCGGGGCCACGCCGACGACGCCCTTGCCGTCCAGGACGCCCGCGATCGTGCCGGCGACGTGCGAGCCGTGCGCGTTGTCGTCCAGATACGGCTTCTTGGAATCGAGCGCGTTGTAGCCGCCGGCGCAGTTGGCCTTCAGGTCGGGGTGGTTGCAGTCGATGCCGGTGTCGATGACGGCGACCTTGACGCCGTCGCCCTTGGTGACGGCCCAGGCGGCGGGAGCATCCACCCGGCGGATCCCCCACGGGACCTCGGCGGCGTCCACGCCCGCGGGAAGCCCGAACTCGGGGCGCTTGGGCGGCGCGGCGACGGCGGGCAGGGCGGCGCGAACCGCCTCATAAGAAGGAAAGGTCGCGCGGAAGACGGGCGCCTCGAGAAGCCAGTTCCGGTGAACGTCCTCCTGCACCTCGAGGACCTCCGGCATGGCGGCGGCCTTCTCGGCGAAGGCGGAGAACATCTTGGCCTCGGGCAGCAGGGCGACGAGGGCGCCGATCTCGGAGAGATCGTCCGCCTTGCTCGCGCCGAGCGAGCGCAGGGCGGCCTCGCGCTGGGCGGAGGTCGTGCCGTCCTTGAAGGCGATCAGGTAGCGCTTGGCGCCGGCGGCGGACGCGCACACCGGCATCAGCACGGCGAGAACCGACAACACGATCAGTTTTTTCATGGCTCCTCTGAACGCCCTCTTCGATGTTCCGTCGACAATTCGGAATTTAGCATACTCGGGTCCGAAAGGCCTAGTCGAATTTGGGCCTAATAGGTCTCTTTTTTTAGGCCCTATGGGCGGCCCGTATTGACGCCCCCGCGGACGCGGTCTATACTGAAGCCGATGATCAAATATCTCGCCGCTCTCGCGTTTCTCGTCGGACCCGCCTCCGCGCTCGCCCAGCCCGCCGCCGATCCGCCCCTCGTGGACGCCGTCAAGGCGGGCGACGCCGCGGGGCTGAAGGCGGCCCTGGCCGCGGGCGCGGACCTCGGCGCGAAGGACCGGCACGGGTGGACCGCCGCGATGTGGGCCGCGGGGCACGCCGACGCGGCGACGCTGAAGGCCCTGCTGGCGGCGGGAGGCGACCCCGCGCCGAAGGACGCCGCCGGCTACTCCGCGATCGTCGAGGCCGCCAAGGGCGGCCGGGCGGCGAACATCCCCCTGCTCGCCGCGAAGGGCCTGGACTGCTCGGCCCAGGACGCGGCCGGGGTGCCCGCGATCGCCTACGCGGCGACGGTCTCGACGCAGGCGGTCGCGGCGCTGCTGGCGTGCAAGGCCCGCGTCGACGCGCGCGACGGCAACGGCCTCACGGCGCTGATCCGCGCCGCCCAGCTCGGGCGCGCCGCCGCCGCGCGCCAGCTCCTGACGGCCGGCGCCAAGGCCGACGCCAAGGACGCACTCGGCTACACGGCCCTGATGTGGGCCGCCCACGGCGGCTGGACCGACACGGTCAAGGTCCTGCTCGCGGCGAAGGCGAATCCGGGATTGAAAAGCGGCGACGGGCTGACGGCGCGGGAGCTCGCGCTCAAGCGCGGACACACGTCGACGGCGGACGAAATTCCCCGTTGACGAAAACGACTACCGGGGCTATACTGCGAACGAGGACGACATGAAGAAAACACTGGCGAAGTCGGCCCGGCACCACAAGGTTTCCTCTCGGAAAGCGAAGGGCGGCAAGGCGCTTGAGTTCGAGCAGGGTTGGAACGAGCTCGAAGCTCAGCATGACCGCCTGAAGACCGATTGGATGAGCCTCGCGGTACAGCTCGGGATCGGCGGGTCCGACAAAGCGGCTTACGACTAGGACTGCGGCTAGTCCTCTTCGGAGTCGGCACGGCGCTTAAGGCGCACGGTACGCTTGTGCGCCCGATGCCCGAAACGCGCGACGAACGACTCCGCGAGGGCCAGGAGCTCTCCCGTCCATCTGCGGGCCTTGAGCCCGTCCAGCAGCGCGTGCCCGTCCAGCCTCGCCACCTCCGCCCATAGCGGCGTCTTCCTCGCCTCGGCCTCCAGCTCCGCGTGCCTCGCGGCGTCCCCGGTCTTCGTCGGCAGATGGATCTCGTCCTTCACGCTCACCGAGGCCTGGGCGCGCTCGCCGGCGACCACCGCGACGCCGGCGGCCTCGGCCCAGTCGGCGATGTCCTCCTCGGCCTTCTCGCGCTCGGCCTCGACGGCCTTCAGCTCGTCCTTGAGGCGCTTGCGGCGCTCCTCGATCTCCGCGTAGCGCGCGACCAGCTTCACGCCGCCGTCCTTCTCGCGCTCCGCGGGCGGCAGAGCCGCGACGCGGACCTCGTCGGCGAACTCGGGGCACAGGTCCCGGTATTCGCACCAATCGCACAGCGTGCCGCGGTTGGTCTTGAACTCGTGATCGTGCTTGATCCGCGAGATGAGCGCGGCGGCGTCGGCCAGGAGCCTCGCGCGCGCCGCGTCGTCGCGGATCGAGACCAAGGTCTTGCCGTGGCGCACGTAATGCCACTTGAGCCGGACCTCCTTCGTGTCGGGCCATTCCAGGCGCACGGCCAGCTCGTAGAGCGCGAGCTGCCAGTCCTCGTCGGCGTGCCGCTGGTTCGGCAGCGACTTGGCGGTCTTGTAGTCGACGATCTCGAACGCCCCGTCCGGCGCCAGCGCCAGCCGGTCGACGAAGCCCTCGATGCGGTACTCGTGCCCGTCGACCATGATCGGGAAGCCGACGCGCTTCTCGACGGCGACCGTGCGGTCCTCGGAGAACGGCTGGTGGGCCTCGTAATACAGCTGGACGCAGTCGCGCCCGACCTTCCGCCAGTCGTCCTGGACGAAGCGCGCGTCCTTCTCCACGACGGACCCGTCCCACTCCGCCGAGAACTCGCGCTCGTAGATCTCCTGGAGCTCCGCCAGGGACGGAACCTTCCCCCCCGTCACGAGGCCGTACAGCTCCTCGAACGCCGCGTGCACCGCCACGCCGGTCACGGTCTCGGGCGTCTTGCGGCGGCGCGAGATCTTGTCGACGTAGCGGTACTGGTAGCGCCTCGGGCAGTTCTGATAGACCGAGAGCTTCGACGGCGAGAACTTGGAGGAGCGGTCCTCCTCCAAGCGGGGCTCGTCCATGGCTTAGATCATCTCCAGCAGCGCGAAGTGCAGGTACTCGGTCTCCGGCATCGAGAGCAGGACCGGATGGTCGAGCGCCTGCCCGCGCAAAGTCACGAAGCGCACCGGACGCTCCGCCTTGGCCTGCGCGTTGCGCAGCATCAGCACGAAGTCCTCGCGCGAGACGTGATGCGAGCACGTCGCCGTGACGAGCAGGCCGCCCTTGGGCAGGGCGCGCATCGCCTGGCTGTTGAGCTTCGTGTACAGGCGCAGGGCCTGGGGCAGGTGCTTCTTGGCCGGCACGAGGCTCGGAGGATCGAGGACGATCATGTCGGGCTTGAACGGCTGCTGTCCTCGCGCGAAGCTCTCGAGCACGACCTCCGCGTCGCCCTCGTCGGCCGACACGATGCCGTCCACGCCGTTGAACTTCGCGTTCTCGCGGGCGAGCTGGATCGCGGGGCCCGAGCTGTCGAGCGCGAGCACCGACTTCGCCCCCGCCTTCGCCGCGGCGATGGCGAAGCCGCCCGTGTAGCAGTACAGGTCGAGGACGCTGCGTCCCGCGAAGTACGGGCGGAGGAAGGCGCGGTTCTCGCGCTGATCGAAGTAATGCCCGGTCTTCTGGCCCTCGCCCAGCGGGGCGGCGAAGCGCAGGCCGTTCTCGGTGATCGGAACGCGCTCCGGCACCGAGCCCATCAGGGTCCGGCACTCGAGCGGCAGGCCCTCGAGCGCGCGCACCTTGTGGTCGTTCTTGAGGTAGATGCCCTTCGGCTTGACGAGCTCCTCGAGCGCGGCCTGAATCCACGGCATGCGGCGCTCGATGCCGGCGGACATCACCTGCAGGACGAGATACTGGCCGTAGCGGTCGACGACCAAACCTGGAAGTCCATCCGACTCGCCGTAGCAGAGACGATATGATGTTTCACCCGGCAAAGCCTTCTCCCGGTATAAGATCGCCTCCGCCAGACGCCGCCGGAAGAACTCCGCGTCGATCGGCTCCTTCGGATCGCGGGTGAGCACGCGCCCGCCGATGAGGCTGTTCGGGTTGTAGAAGGCCATGCCGAGGGACACCCCGCCCGCGGTCACGATGACGCCGAGATCGCCCGGCTTCGGCGGGTGATCCGACAGCACCTCCTTGATCTCGTTGGAGAAGATCCACAGGTGCCCCGCCTTGACCCGCTTGTCGCGGTCCGGATTGAGGATGATGCACAGCGGCTTCTCGGCGACGGCGGCTTCGGGCGCGGCTTTGGCGGCTTCGGACATTTTGATTCTCCTTGCGTCAGGGTTCAGCCTCGCGGCCGCCCCTCTATATTAAGTTCAACTCGTTCAACTTGGTGCCTGGCATCCCGTTGTTGCATAAGTTCCGCCGAGTTATGCAACAACGGGATGCCAGGCACCGGCTTCCGCAACGGCTTAGAGGCAGCCGCCGCG